>NZ_CDROCK010000009.1:0-143290 GCF_977020205.1 Pseudomonas sp. AIG
CAAGAGCTGCAGCCGAGCTAACGCTCATCCTGTTGAGTGGGGCGGCTTTGCCGCTAGGGTTGTACGCACGTTAAAACTGTGAGAGCGAGCCTGCTCGCGAAGGCGGCCTGCCAGCCGACCAATTTCTTGCTGATGTACCCGATCCAACTGTGGGAGCGAGCCTGCTCGCGAAGGCGGCCTGACAGCCGACCAATTTCTTGCTGATGTACCCGATCCAACTGTAGGAGTGAGCCTGCTCGCGATAGCGGTGTGTCACTCAAAGATGCTTTGAATGACACACCGCTATCGCGAGCAGGTCAGCTCCCACAGGTTTTGTGTAGCCGGATTCAGATGGCCGGGAAGTCAATATCGGTCAGCGCCGCGTTGTTCAGGTAGTTGGTCAGGCTCTGCACGGCCACCAGTGCGATCACTTCGATGATCTTCACGTCGTCGATGCCGGCAGCACGGGCAGCGGCGATCTGTTCGTCACTCAAATGGCCGCGACTTTCGGTCAACTGACGGGCGAGGGTGGCGTACGCGTTGAGTTCGCCTTGGCGGGCGGCGACGATGTCTTGCGCCGAGAGCCCGGCCTTGCTGGCAAACAAGGTGTGTGCGGCCAGGCAATAGTCGCAACCGTTGACCTGTGAGGTGGCGAGGTACACCGCTTCTTTTTCCTGGGCGCTCAGCGAGGTTTTGCCGAGGATCGCCGAGGCTTGCACGTAGGTTTCGAGGGCCACCGGCGCTTTCGCGAGGGTGGTGAAGACGTTGGGCAGGAAACCGATTTTCTTTTTCACGCCTTCCAGTACTGGGCGGCTGGCGTCGGCGGCGGTTTCGAGGCTGATAGCGTGGATGCGGCTCATGGTGATGCTCCGAGAGTCCGGTGCGTAGTGCGCCGGGGATGGAGGCCATGTTATTGGGTGAGGCTGGTGGATTGGCGGCAAATCGTCGAGGATATGCGGCAGATCGTCCAGCTCTGGCGTTCGCTGACAGATTTGTGGTGACTGGACGGGCGTCTTCGTGAGCAAGCTCACTCCCACCGGGGAATGGATTTCAAATGTGGGAGCGAGCTTGCTCGCGAAGGTCGCGGCGCAGTCTCAGCGCTGAAAAGAATACGAGCCGCCCGATAACTGTTGGAGCCGTCCATGGATCGCCTTTCAACATTGCTCAGCCATTTCGGCGTGACTGCCGGCACTTTTCACAGCGGCACGTTCTGCGGCGTCGCGGTTCATGAAAATGAACCGGTCGGCCATGTGCATTTGTTGCAGGGTGGTGAACTGTTGCTCAAGCCGGGCAGCGAACGTGAGATTCGCCTGAGTGAGCCGTCGTTGATTTTCTTCCCCCGACCTTTTGCCCATCGCATGTTCGCCGACGAGGCGATGGACACCCGAGTGGTCTGCGCAACGCTGACGTTTGACGGCGGTTCCGGTAATGCACTGGCGGCGGCACTGCCGGATTATCTGGTGCTGAAGCTGACGGACATCCCGGAGCTGGGCAACACTGTTGAATGGCTGTTCAAGGAAGCGTTCGAAGGTCACTGCGGGCGCGTGGCAGTGATGGATCGACTGTTCGAACTGCTGGTTATTCTGTTGCTGCGGCACTTGATCAGCAGTCGCGAACAACAACCGGGGATGATCGCCGGGCTGGCCGATCCACGTCTTTCGCGCGCCTTGAACTCGATGCACGAGCAACCGCAAAAGCCCTGGAGCGTGGCGGATCTGGCGTCTGTCGCTAACCTGTCCCGCGCCGGGTTTGCCGAGCAGTTTCGTCGGGTTGTCGGGCAGACGCCGGCCGATTATCTGCTGAGCTGGCGGGTCAGTCTGGCGCAGAAACGCCTGCGCGAAGGCAAACCGATTGCGCTGATTGCCGAAGAGGTCGGTTACGAAAGTCCTTCGGCGCTGGCGCGGGCGTTTCGGCGTAAGACCGGGCTCAGCCCTCGCGAATGGAAGGCGGGCGCCTGAGCATCATTTGGCGAATTTCTTCGCCCCGGCCACGCACAGGATCACGCCCAGCGTCACGGCGAGCATGCCGACGCTGACGTGTTCATGCAGCAGGGTCGCCGCCAGCGCCAGACCGAAAAACGGCTGCAGTAATTGCAACTGACCCACCGCCGCAATCCCGCCCTGAGCCAGGCCGCGATACCAGAACACAAAGCCGATCAGCATGCTGAACAGCGACACATAGCCCAGACACAACCATGCCGACAGACTGACCGTGCTGAACGAGGCGGGCGCCCGCCACAGACTCAACACCACCATCACGGGTAGCGACAGCACCAGCGCCCAGCAAATCACCTGCCAGCCGCCGAGGGTGCGTGACAACTTCGCGCCTTCGGCATAACCGAGCCCGCAGGCGAGAATGGCGGTGAGCATCAGCAGGTCACCGGTGGGCGAGGCAGTCAGCCCTTGTGCCAGCGCGAGGCCCACCACCAGTGCGCTACCCAGTACGGAGAAAATCCAGAACACCGGTCGCGGCCGCTCACCGCCGCGCAGCACGGCAAAAATCGCCGTCGCCAATGGCAGCAATCCGACAAACACAATCGAGTGCGCCGACGTCACGTGTTGCAGCGCCAGGGCGGTCAGCAGGGGAAAGCCGAGCACTACGCCCAGCGCGACAATCAACAGCGACAGCCACTGATCGCGCGCCGGACGCCGTTCGCGAAACAGCCACAACAGCGCCACCGCCAACACACCGGCGATGGCAGCGCGGACCACCGTGAGAAACACCGGATCGAACTCCAGCACCGCCAGACGCGTGGCCGGCAGCGAGCCGCTGAAGATCACTACGCCGATAAAACCGTTGATCCAGCCGCTGGTTTTTTCCATTGCCGGGGGGCTCAGGTTCGAAGTCTGTTCCATGCCAGATCACGCTCAGGAGTGGGTTGCGTTGCGGCCATGCTAGAGCCGAGAATCAGCACAATCAAAGAATTGTCATGGATACATCCGGCATGCCACGTTCGCGCTACAAGACACTCGTTGATGCCTATGCGGCAGACATTCGCTCGGGCCAGTTGCCGCCGGGTACGCGGTTGCCGACGCACCGGCAACTGGCCGCTCAGGAAGGGCTGGCGCTGGTCACAGCCTCGCGGGTGTACGCGGAGCTGGAGGCGATGGGCCTGGTCAGTGGCGAAACCGGGCGCGGCACGTTCGTGCGCGAAACCTCGCTGTCGCCGGGGCAGGGCATCGATCAGAAACAGGTGGCGGTGGGCATGATCGACCTCAATTTCAACTACCCGTCATTGCCCGGTCAGGCGGATCTGTTGCGCACCGCGCTGCGCCAATTAGCGTTGTCCGGGGATCTGGAAGCGTTGCTGCGTTATCAGCCGCACGCCGGTCGCGCCCACGAGCGCGCGTCCGTCGCTCGGCATCTGCTGACGCGCGGGGTGACGGTCGAAGCCGAGCAAGTGCTGATCGTCAATGGCGCCCAGCAAGGCCTCGCCGTCACGTTGATGGCATTGCTCAAACCCGGCGATGTGATTGCCGCCGACGCGCTGACCTATTCCGGCTTCAAGGTACTGGCCGAAGCGCTGCATCTGGAAGTCGTAGCCATTCCGCTCGGTGATCAAGGGCCGGATCTCGTGGCGCTGGACACACTCTGTCGCAGCCGCTCGGTGCGCGCCGTGTACAGCATGCCGACGTTGCACAATCCGTTGGGTTGGGTGATGCCGTTGGCGCAACGCGAGCAGTTGGTGGCGATTGCCCGTCGACATGATCTGACCCTCATCGAAGACGCGGCCTACGCGTTTCTGGTAGAAAACCCACCCCGCGCGTTAATCGAGCTGGCGCCGGAGCGCACGGTGTACGTCTCGGGCCTGTCGAAAAACATCGCCACGGGCCTGCGCGTCGGTTTCATCGCTGCACCGACAGAGACCGTGCCCGCGCTGGAACGCATTATTCGCGCCACGACCTGGAACACGCCGGGCATCATGACCGCGATTGCTTGCGGCTGGCTCGACGACGGCACGGTGACGCTGCTGGAGGAACAGAAACGCAACGACGCCAAAGCGCGGCAGGCCCTGGCGGCCGAGGTGCTGCAAGGCTTGCCGAGCATTGGCCATCCGGCGTCGTATTTCTTGTGGCTACCGCTGCCGGAAGACGTGCGCGCCGATCAGATTGTCGTGGAACTGATGCACGAACAGATTTCCGTCACCACCGCCGAACCGTTTTCGGTATCGAGCCATGTACCGCATGCGATTCGCCTGGCGCTGGGTTCAGTCGACAGGGAGGTGTTGCGTCAGGCCTTGAGCAAAATCAGAAAGGTCATTGGCGCTTACCTGTAAAAACAAAATGCTACCCTTGCGCCGCCCGATGCAGACCGATCCGGAACCCTCGATGAAAAACACCGCTGCACTGTCACTTGCCCTGATGCTCGCCACCAGCCTGTTCAGTACGCTCTCCCACGCCGCAGGCGATCCCGAAGCCGGGGCGAAAATCTTCCCGCGTCTGTGCGGCGGCTGCCATCAGGTCGGCGAATCGGCCCGGCCGGGATTCGGCCCGCAACTCAACGGCATCATCGGCCGGCCTGCCGGTACGTCAGCGAATTACGTGTATTCCGATGCAATGAAGAACTCGGGAGTAACCTGGGATCGTGAAACGCTGATCGCTTATCTGAAGGATCCGAAAGGCGTGGTGCCGGGTACGCGGATGATTTTCTGGGGCCTGAGTGATGAAGAGAAACTGGAGAATCTGTTGGCGTATTTGCAAATGTTCCAGCCTGATTAACGAGCGAACGCAATGCCTCGGGTGATGTACTTTGCCATTCGTCTTGTCCCTTTTCTGAATAGTGGCAAATCGCCCTGAATAAACTAGCGTTCATGTTCAGGGACGCCTGAGCAGCAATCGGTTTTGCTGCCCGTTGTGTCTGTTCCTCAAAACAGACCAAGGGTGATTTATGAAGAGGCGCAAGATATTTTGGCCAGCATTTTTGCTTGTTGTGCTCAATTCTGGCTGTTCGAATATTGATCCTAAAGATGCTGTGAAGCTCGCCGGTAGCGGCGAATCCGTTGCCAGTGCGGCGAACCTTTCCTACCAATCCTCAAAAGACGGGCTCAATAAGTATCTGGAGGCGGAGGCCATTTCGGCTGCGTTTCTCGGCAGGCCCGATGTGGGGGACACTACCGTTGCCTCGATAATAGACATTTCCAGGCAGTTACAAGCGCGCAAAGAAGTGTTCAATCAATTGAACGCCACGTACAAGTCATTTGGGGAACTGGCGTCATACGATGCGGCGAAAGAAGTCGAAGACAAGATAAACAATCTGTCTGGTGCATTGAATGAGTACGCCAAAGCAACAGGCAGTACTGGTGGGGCAATTTCCAGTGTGACCAATTTCGTAGTGTCCAAGGGCGGCGGTCTTATTGCCTCGGAAGCCCAGAAGGATCAGTTGAAAGAAGCCAGTGAGCTGATCAGAGCAAGGCTGTTGTCGCTGAGTACATTTCTTGCAAACGATGTAGAGCGCCTAAAGCGCTATAAGAGCGAGGAGCTGAAAGCGAAAGCCCGGGCTACTGATATTTTTATTGGCGAAGGGTTGGGCGACCCTGCCCAGATGGCGGCCGGTTATCTGGCCGATGCTGGCTTGAGTTCATCCGCTGATGGTGTTGGGTATTGGTCAACCGAAGTGAGAAAAGCCTACATCGCCAGCCTGTTGAAGTATAGAAACAGCAACGGGGCGAAACCTACACTTCCACCCGCTTATGATGCAATGAAAAAAAGTGCCGCGATAAAGTTGAAGTGGCGAATGGGAGCAGAGTTGGACTTGTTGGGCGAGATCAAATCTTCCGTGGATAAGTTGGTGGGGCAGCATGTGGATTTCGAAGCAGGCACACCGCTGTCCGCAGAAAGTCTCACTCAATCAATAATTCAGCTTCAGGAATTATTGAAAGGGTATGAAGCCGCCAAAGTTCAGAGTAAATCTTGAGTCCCTGGTTTAAGGAGAGTGAAATGGCTGCCACATTGAAAACCAACATTGTTCAACAGGCAAAAATGACCTATGACACATTGGATGATCAGTATGATGCTCTTTATTCTGCGCAAACGACAAAGGGTCGTGATCAATTAAAAGCAATGCTCGGTGCGGCCAGAGATGCCTACTGGAAAGCAGAAAGAGATGATCTGCGAGACGATAACTTATATGTGCAGCAATTGATGAGTGAGTTAAAGGCGACTAATGAGAATGTTCAGTCAGCCATTGCAGCACAGAAGAAAGCTGCGCAAATCATCGCTTTGTTTGCAGAAGCCGTAAAACTAGTGGCAGCGGTTGTCGCATTGGCAGCCGTCTGAGTACGTTCAAGTCCCAAGCGGAACACCGCTTGGGACTGCCATTGCCTTTCTCGCAAACCACTCCATCACCCGTCCACACGCAAGATGTGATGCGGCTGAAGGCTGCAAGCACAAAGCATAAACGCCCCCAGTCCTCAACGGCTCCCCAAACGGCACCACCAACACCCCGCGCTCAATCGACTCTGCCGCCAGCGTCATGTCCGTCATTGCCACGCCCAAACCTCGCGCCGCTGCATCCAGTGCCAATTCATCAAGGTTAAACGGAATGTGCCGGTAATCCTCCAGCGGTTTTCCATCGTTGGCTGCCAGCCATTCGATCCACGCCTGTCGATCGGCCGAGCGGTGCAATAACGCGAAGTGCAGCAGTTCATCGACCGAATGCGGTGCACCGGCGAGGGTGGGGGAGCACACCGGCACCAGTGTTTCTTCGAACAGCGTCAGGCAGTCCGGATCGCTCGATGGCTGCGGCAAATAAAGAATGTAGGCGTCGCTGTCGTTGCCCGGCTCAACCACTTCAGTGGCGACGGTTTCGATCGCCAGCGACACCTCGGGATGGCGCAGATAGAAGTCGTTGAGTTTCGGCAGCAGCCAGCGCACCGCCAACGATACATGCATGCGGATACGAAACGGCCGCTTCTGTGGGGCGAGACGTTCTTCGAGCGTCTTCAGTTGTTCAAGGATGCTGCGGGCGCTGGCCAACACCTGTTCGCCTTCTGCGGTCAGGCTCAGGCTGCGGCTGGTGCGCAGAAACAGCACGACATTGAAGTGGCTTTCCAGTTGCTGGATCTGTCGGCTCACCGCGCTTTGCGTCAGGCACAGGGTTTGCGCAGCGCGGGTGAAGCTGCCGCACCGGGCGACTTCAACCAGTGCTTGCAGTGCTTGTAGCGAAGGAACGTGGCGAATTTTATCCATGCTTTTCCTGAATGGCTCGATGATTTTATAGCGTTGGTCGGTGTGCTGAAGACCTTATAGATTCTAGCTATGGCGGTGATCTTCTCAAGCTGCCCATGCGATTCACGCATGGCGCTCTCTCAGAGGCAAGCCGCAGAACGACAGTCGAATGAGGTGAGGCATGGAAAACGTATGTGGCTGGATCGCGCAGGCCGGCAGTTCGCCAGAGCGTGGTCGCCTGAGCGGGGTGCAAACAGCTGATTGGCTGGTGATTGGCGCCGGGATCACCGGGCTCAGTGCCGCACACGCACTGGCCGATCTGCACCCGCAGGCGCGCATCGTCGTGGTTGATCGCCAGCGTGCGGCGCAGGGGGCCTCGGCGCGCAATTCGGGATTCGTAGTCGCCCATGAACACCCGGCGCACAGCGAGCTGATCGGCGCGCCGAGTTTTGCCGGGTTTGAAGTCGATACGATGATTTCCCGGGCGGCCAGCGAGGAGGTGCGGCAACGAATCGCCCGTCATGCCATCGACTGTGATTTTCGCGACAGCGGTTATTACTTTGCCGTCAACGACCGCGCCAAGCTCGACCATGTCGACGCGAAACTGGCGACCCTGCGTGCCCTCGGCGCTCGCGCGGAGTTTGTGCAAGGTTCGGCACTGGCGCAGAAGCTCGGCACCGGTCACTACGAGGCAGCGATCTGGTGTGGCAACGGCAATGCCCTGTTGCAACCGGCGAAATACGTGAAAGGTTTGCTCAATGCCTTGCCGGGCAATATCAGCGTTTACGAAAACACAGACATCACTGGTCTGCAGCGCCTCGCAAAGGGGCGACTGCGCGCCAATTGTGCGCAAGGCAGCATCGAAGCCAATCGCGTTCTGGTGTGCCTCAACGCTTTTATTCCTCGGGTCGGGATTGCCGACAGCGCGACATTTGCGATGGAACTCAGCGCCAGTCTCACGCGGCCGCTAACCGATCAGGAGTTCAACGCCATCGGTGCAGTTGAGCCGTGGGGCGTGCTGTCGACGCGACCGCTGGGCGCCACGGTGCGCCTGACCCCGGATCGCCGCGTGATGATCCGCAACACCGCCGAATACCGTACGCGCGATCTTTCCAGCAGTGAACTCGCGTTGCGTCGCCAGCACCATGTTCGCGGCTTGCAACGACGCTTCCCGTTTCTCGGTGAGCAAGACATTCAGTACACCTGGACCGGCCATTTGAGCGCCAGCCGCAGCGGTCAGGCGTTTTTTGATCGGGTCGAAGAGGGCGTCTTCGCCGTGGCCGGCTGCAACGGTTCAGGGGTGGCGCGGGGGACGTTATGGGGCCGCTTGCTCGCGGAACTGGCTTCGGGAATCGACTCGCCGCTGCTGCAATCGGTGATGCAGCGCGCCGAACCTGGCTGGCTGCCGCCGCGTCCGTTTTTCGACATCGGTGCCATGCTTCGCCTGCGCGTGGAAGCGCTCAGGGCCAGAACAGAAATCTGAAACTCCACCTATCGCACAACAACAAAAGCCACTCAACTCAGGTGACAGACCATGCGCATCCAGCCACTTTCGCTGGCCGTCGTAATTGCGGCAACATCGACCTCGGCCCTCGCCGACGAAACCGTCAACATCTCCAACTGGAACAGCTACATCGCCCCGGACACCCTGGCCAACTTCACCCAGGCCACCGGCATCAAGACCACCTACGACATCCACGACAGTAACGAAGTGCTGGAATCGAAGTTGATGACCGGCAACACCGGATATGACGTGGTCAGCCCGTCGAACCACTTTCTGTCGCGGCTGATCAAGGCCGGTGCAATCGAGAAACTCGACAGGTCGCGACTGCCGAACTGGAAAAACCTTGATCCGGTGTTGATGCAAAAACTTGAGGTCAACGACCCCGGCAACCAGTACGGCTATCCGTATATGTGGGGCACCGCCGGCATCGGCTACAACGTCGAGAAGGTCAAAGCGATCTTCGGCAACACCGATGTCACCCGCTCCTGGAAGCTGCTGTTCGATGAAGACAACATCAAGAAACTCAGCCAGTGCGGCGTGGCGTTCATCGACAACCCGACGCAAGTGTTGCCGATCACCCTCAACTATCTGGGGTTGCCACCGCACAGTCATGAGCCTGATGATTACAAAAAAGCCGAACAGGCCTTGTTGAAAATCCGCCCGTACATTCAGTACTTCCACGCCTCGAAGTACATCAGTGATCTGGCCAACGGCAACGTCTGCGTGGTGATCGGTTTCAACGGCGATATCGTCCAGGCGGCCGCCAGCGCCAAAGAAGCCAAAAACGCTATCGACATCGCCTATTCGATCCCCGACGAAGGCACAACGCTGTGGTTCGACATGCTGGTCATGCCGAAGAACGCACCGCACGAAAACAACGGCTACGCCTACATGAACTACCTGCTCGAACCGCAAGTAATCGCCAACATCAGCAACAGCATTCATTACGCCAACCCGAATGCCGCAGCCGGTGAGTTTCTTAACCCGGACGTGAAGCAGGATTCGGCGATCTACCCACCGAACAGCGTGATGGAGAAGTTGTTCACTGTAGAGGAATTGCCGGCGAAGATTGCGCGGCTGACGACGCGCTTGTGGACCAAGTTGAAAACCAATACCTGACCGTGAGTGTGGCAACACGGCGCTGGCCGGGCTGAGGGATTTGCGGTATTGCTTAAGGCGTCGGCACACCGTCGCACTCAAGGAATCCACCATGAAATCTTTGCTGTTGGCAGCGCCGTTGTTGCTTGTAACCGGACTGGCCCACGCTGGTATCCCCCTGTTCAACGCCACGTGCCCGGGCAAGATCGAGGTGCACGCCGATGAGGGCGGGCCAATCTACATCAATGGCAAGGAAGGCAAGTTGAAGAAATTCAACGACAACTACTTCGAGGTCAAAGGCGCTGGGGTGACCATTTCCCTGAGCATCAATCCCGATGGTTCGCCTGCGGTGTCTTACACCGGGAAAAACAGGGCCAACGGGGTTTGCGAAGTGAAGAAGGGCTGATCAAGCGACCTGATTGCGGCCCGCTGCCTTGGCTTGATAGAGCTGCTGATCGGCGCGTTTGATCAGTGCACTGTGGTTGTTATCGGCCGGGTCTGCCAGGCCGACACCGATGCTCACCGTCACATTCCCGACCGCAGGGAAATCGGCCTCGGCAACCGCCGCGCGAATCTTCTCGGCGACCACTTCCGGGGTGTCGGGTTGGGCGATTTCCGGCAATAGCACGGCGAACTCTTCGCCGCCATAACGGGCGACGAAATCGGTGGTGCGCAGGCTGCTCTGAATCAACTGCGCCAACTGCTGCAGCACCTCATCACCCACCGCGTGACCGTGGGTGTCATTGATTCGCTTGAAGTGATCAGCATCGATCAGCAGCAGGGAAAACGGGCGTCCGGTGCGGCGGAACAGCAGTGTGTATTCGGTGAGTTTTTCGTCGAAACGGCGACGGTTGTGAACGCCGGTCAAACTGTCGTGGGTTGCCAGACTCAGCAACTCGGCATTGGCTTGCGTCAGGGCTGCGGTCCGTTGCGCCACCGTGGCTTCCAGCGAGGCATTGGCCTCTTGCAGTTCACGCTCTTTGCCGAGCAGTGATTGCGTCATCGCATCGATGGACTGACCGAGCTGGGCAATTTCCAGCACCGGATGTTGCAGCGGGAATTGTGCGCCGGGCTGCTGGTTTTGCACCTGTCGGGCGGAGCGCGCGAGTTGTTCGATCGGTCGGCTCAGGTACAGCGCCAGGTAGTAAGCCACCAAGCCGAACAGCACCGCCGCGACCACACCCAGGATCAGCAATTTGTACATCAGCAGGCGTGCCGGTTGCAGTGCGGTTTCCAATGGCTGGCGCACCGCGATCGACCATGACAACGCGGTGCTCGACGGCGTCGGCACGTTGACCACGCTGGTGAGGAATCCATTGCCGGCGGTCCAGCCTTGCGCCGTGGCGTCAGTTGCCAGTTGCTGCCCCATCAGCGCTTCCGGGTAGAGCACCTTGCCATCGTGATCGATGATCAACGCCTCGATATCCGGCGTTGAATTTTTATGTGAAAACGCCGCCGACTCGACAATGCGTGTCACCCAACTCCAATGTGCGTGTGCGCCCAGCACGCCAATCACCTGGCCGTCGGCATTACGGATCGGCGCGGCGAAATCGATGAAGCGCAGCGGTTCGCCGTTCGGCAACCCCGGCAACATTTTCGCCAGCAGCACCGCCTCATGGGGATCGCCGGTGTACTCGCCGCGCATCCCGGCCTGGAACCATGGTCGTTGTTGCACTGATTGACCGACCAGCAAGTCGTTGACTGCCTGATGCACCTTGCCCTCGGCGTCGGTGACGCCCATCCACGCATATTCGGCGCGGGCCTGAGTACGCAGTTGCATCGATTTCAGAATCGCCGGGTTGTCCAGATCGCCCCGCTCCAGATGCGGCGCGCGGCTTAGCAGATAAACCTCCAACTGGCGTTCGCGCAGTTGTTCACCCAGCAACGATGCGGCCGAGCGCGCGGTGTTGAGCAAGGCATTGCCGCTGGCCTGCTTCATCTGTTCCGTGGCGATGTGACCGACATAGAAGCCAACGCTGAGCAGTGTCAGCAGGGATAAACCGGCAAACCAAAGGGTGAGGTGGCTACGCAGACTGGCTTTGAGCATGGGCAGGCGAGGTCTGTTTTGGAGTTGTGCCCGCATGGTATGCGCAATGGGCGGTGGGTGGCCAGTCGGGGAATGGATGGCGGCGGACGTGAAAAAGCCCGGCTGATCAGGCCGGGCTTTTATTGCGATTGCGATGAAGCCGTTGAGTTATGCGACGCGGCGCTCGATCAGACGATCAGCGCCACCTTCGGCAACACGGCGTTCAAGCAGACGATCAGCGCCACCTTCGGCAACACGGCGTTCGATCAGACGATCAGCGCCACCTTCGGCAACGCGGCGTTCGATCAGACGATCAGCGCCACCTTCGGCAACACGACTTTCAATCAACTTGTCCGAGCCGCCTTCAGCGACCTGGGTGTGTGCCGGGGTGGCGGCAAAAGCGTTAATGGCGAAAACCGAAAAAGCGATGCCGAGAAGGGTTTGGCGTTTCATGATCGTGTGCTCCAAGGGGTAGTTGTTTGTCTGGAGCCGATGTTACGCCGTGGATTTTTTATGAGAACTTCATTGCCGTGATGGTGACTATCGATGCCAGCAATGTATGCCCGAACCCCCGTTTCAAGGGGCTGTTGATCGCACGCACAGCTCACCGGTAGCCCGCGTCAAAGCCAGTTCATGCAGCGCGTCGTGTGTCAGGTCTTTACGCGCCTTGGCCAGCCAGACTGGGCAATTCGCATCATGGCGATACGGCGCAAAATCGGCGTATTGCTGCAACAGCCGAGTTTGCAGTTCATCTAGACGCGGGCGGATCTGTTTGCCCAGGTCGGGGCGAGGAGTGTCCGGCGCGGCACCCGCTGCCTGCCATTGCGAAAGCAAACCGTACTGCACCAGTTTGTTCGCCTCCATTTGCGCCGCGATCAGTTGCGCCACGTCCTCCGCGTCGAGTTGACGCTCGCTGGCCAGCTTACGGGCATTGGCGATGACCTGCGCTTCACGCGGGCTGTCCTGAATCGGCTTGCCGCTGTCCCATTTGGTCAGCGCGACGAGGTCGCCGATGTTCAGGCGTTCGTTGAGTGTCTCCAGCAACGGCTTCAAGGTTTCGGCGGGCGCAGCGGCGTGGGCGCTGGTGGCGAGCAGGGCGAGGAGGGTGATGGTCAGCAGTTGGGCAAAGCGCGGCATGAACAGAGCCTCAATGAGAGAAGGGAAAGTGGACAGTTGTTTACCACAGCTCTGAACTTGCACCTACAGAACCGTGTCCGTTACACAGGCTCGGCCACCGGTCATAAACACCGATTTGAAATGTTAATTGCGCCCCGCGTGCAACTCACCGAAGCTATCCTCCATCAGCCCACCCGCCGTCGAGATGGACCTCTATTCAATGCAAGCCGTCGCCCAACGCCCACTCTGGCACACCTACCTGCTGTTCCTCGCGCCGATGGTGCTGTCGAATTTTCTGCAATCGATGTCGGGCACGGTCAACAGCATCTACATCGGTCAGATGCTCGGCACCCAGGCTTTGGCAGCGGTGTCGGGGATGTTTCCCATCGTGTTCTTCTTTATCGCACTGGTGATCGGCCTCGGCGCGGGCGCCGGTGTGTTGATCGGTCAGGCGTGGGGCGCGCGGGAGCCGCACATGGTCAAGGCGATCGCCGGGGCCACGCTGTTGCTGGGCGTGTTGATCGGTCTGGTCGCCGCAATATTGGGCAGCGTGTTCGCGCGGCAGGCGTTGGCGGGGCTGGGGACGCCGGCGGATGTGCTCGACGATGCGGTGGCGTATGCCCATGTGATGATGTGGATCTTGCCGTCGCTGCTGGTGTTTGTGTTGTTCACGCAGCTGTTGCGCGGGGTCAGCGATACGCTGTCGCCGTTGCTGGCGTTGATCGTATCGACCGGTGTCGGGCTGGCATTGACGCCGGCGCTGATTCGCGGCTGGTTCGGCCTGCCGCAACTGGGTATTCAGAGTGCGGCGTACGCCGGGCTGGCCGGTAACCTGGCGGCGATGGCGTGGCTGGCGTGGCGCCTGATTCGCAAGGGCCATCCGCTGGCGCCGGACCGGGAGTTCTTTGCTGCGCTGCGCCTCGACGGGGCCATTCTCGGCAAGGTCTTGCGCATCGGCCTGCCGACCGGCGTGCAGATGATTGTGCTGTCGCTGTCGGAGCTGGTGATTCTGGCGCTGGTCAACCAGCACGGGTCACAAGCGACGGCGGCCTATGGCGCGGTGACACAGATCGTCAATTATGTGCAGTTCCCGGCGTTGTCGATTGCGATCACTGCGTCGATTCTCGGTGCACAGGCCATCGGCGCCGGGCGACTGGAGCGGATGGGGCCGATTCTGCGCACCGGGCTGTTGATCAACGTGTGCCTGACCGGCGGCCTGATCGTGCTCGGCTATCTGCTGTCGCACTGGTTGCTGGGGCTGTTCCTGACCGAGGATTCGACCCGGGCAATGGCTGAGCATCTGCTGCACATCATGCTGTGGAGCCTGTTGGTCTTTGGCTTCCAGGCCATCATCGGCGGGATCATGCGCGCCAGCGGCACGGTGTTGGTGCCGGTGATCATTGCGATCATTTGCGTTGTCGGTGTGCAACTGCCGGCGGCGTACTGGCTGGACGGCCAATATGGTTTGCAGGGCGTGTGGATGGCGTTTCCGGTGGCGTATCTGAGCATGCTGGTGTTGCAGACCTTGTATTACAAACTGGTCTGGCAGCATCAGAAAATCGAGCGTTTGGTGTAGGCGCTGGCGCAACGGTCGGATGTTTGCTTAAGTCAATCGAGTCCCTCGACGGCAAGCCCCACCCGGAGAATCTTATGTCGATCCGATTGCTGCTGGCTGCCGCGTGTTCGCTGTGCGTCGTCTGTACCGCGCAGGCTGTCGAATACACGCGGGTCAACACCACCGCCAGCCAGATCAGTTTTACCTACAACCAGATGGGCTCGCCGATGTACGGCACCTTCGGCAAGTTCGAGGCGACGCTGGACTTCGATACCAACAACCTCGCCAACGCCCGTACCACCTTGCACATCGACCTCAACAGCATCGATGCCGGCAGCGAAGACGCCAACACCGAGCTGGTGAAACCGGCGTGGTTCGACACGGAAAAATTCCCGGTCGCGGTTTTCGAATCCAGCCACTTTACCCAAGTGGCCGAGCACCACTACCTGATTGCCGGCCAGCTCACCCTAAAAGGCATCACCCGCAAGGTGCAGGTTCCGGTGGAATTGAAACCGGGCAGCGCCATCGGCATTTTCGACGGTGAACTGGTGCTCAAACGCGACGAATTCGGCCTCGGCGCGGGGGAGTGGGCTGACACGGTGGTGTCCAAGGACATCGCCATCAAATTCAAAGTGGTGGCGCCACAGCAGTGACGCCCGCCGTGGCGATCAATAGGCCCGCCAGTGCCCCGGCACCCAGCGCCATTGGTTGCCGCCCCAGCGATAGTGCCCGGCGACCCAGTGATAACCCGGTGCCGGCATCACCGGAACGACTTCGACCAGCGGCGGTGGCCGGTGCGGACGGGCCGGCTCGACGACACAACCGGACAGCGTAATGGCCACCAGCGTGGCTGCCAGCAGTGCTTTAACGATTTTCGACATGGTGGGGTTCCCCCAAGAAGTGATGGTCAGGCTGTCGCGCATTCATCGCACCCAATGCCCTTCGACCCAGAACCAGTTCGGCCCGCGCGCCTGCCAGTGCCCGGGTTTCCAGCGCGCGCCGTACTTCACCGGTTGCCAGTGGCCGGGTATCCACACGTAACCGCGTCCTTGCCAGCGCCAATGACCTTGATCCCAGACATAACCGGGACGCGCACCGGGCATCACTTCCATGCGCATCGGCGGTGGGGCTTGCTGGACGATCACCACCGGTTGCGCAAACACCGGGGCGCTGCTCAGCGCGGCCAGCGTTAACGGCACCAGCAGCAGGGTTTTTCGCCATTTGGACAGGGAACGCAAAACGCTCATGACAACTCCTCAAGGCCTGCGTTGAAAAGTGAACGCAGCTGCAGAATTGGATGCCTGAATGGCGAAAGATCCCTTCTGAGACGGATGAAATTTTTTTCAGGGAGGGCGATGCGAGAACGTCAGGATGGCGCCGCAGCAAGACGCCCGGCGCGCGTGATGGTTGTTGCCTGTGAGGCTGGACTCAATAAAACCGGTCTTGTTCTTTCATTGCCTGAATCTGCCAGAACGTCCTGCCCGAGATCAGCAGAAACAGCAGTGCGAGCAACACACCGCCGGTCATGATGTAGAAGCTCGTACGGTAACTCTGCAACTGGCTGGCGATGCAGCTGTTATCCGGCATCCACGGCGACACCAGCAGGGTGATGGGGCCATCGACTTCATACTGGGTATGCTCAACGTAGCGTTCGTCGGCGTGTTGCCCTTCATGGGTCTGGCCTTGGGCATCGGTGTATTGATAGTGAATGACCTTGCCATTGGCATTCATTGGAATCTGTTCCAATGCCGTGACGCTGCCACGGGTTTCCACACCGTTGAAACTCAGCGCTCCATAAAGCATGCCCGACTTGTGAGCCATTGCAGCGAGCAGCAGTACCACGCAGCAAGCAACGGTCAGCATAACGATACGGTTGTAGAGGTGATCCTTGGCAGCTTCGCGCGGGTAATACATGGCCGATCCCTGGTAGTGACGTTCGTTGGAGACCGTTACATCGGCGCTCGGAACAGGAACTTTAGACGTCGAGCGGGCGCGTCACGGTATGATGTCGCGGCTCGTCGACCGCTGCGGCGGTCGGCAACGCTTTTTACCGTCGGAGTTCGTCATGCCACGCATCACCCACTACAAATCCCCATGCCCTGAGGCCGTCAACAGCCAGATCCTGCAGATGGTCGTCGACTACTTGACCGACATCAGCGCGGTCGGTCTCGGCCCGAGCAATCTGTTGTACAACGTCTATCAATACGCGGTCGGCTATGAGGTGCATCTGTATCTGGAGGCGTTGAATGGCGAGAAGGGCACCGACGTGGAGTTGCTGGTCGCTACCGACGAGGATGATCCGGAGCAAGTGATCGGCTTTCTGTTGTACCTGCCGGTGCAGGGCGACTGGGAAGCCTGCAGCGTGGCTTACATGGCAGTGCGCGAAGGGCATCGGCGCCAGGGCGTGGCGCGGGCGATGATCGGTGAGATGGTCGGGCGTTATCCCCATGCGGAGCTGGCCTGCACGATCGGCAAAGTCCCGTTCTTCGAAGCCTTGGGTTTTGAAGTGATCGGTTCTCGCGAGACGCAAGTGTTGATGAGTACGCGGCATTACCGCAGCAACGGCCTGCGTGGATTTATCGACACCACACCGATTTACCGGTCGCTGGAAGTACAGCAGATTCACACCTATCTGCTGCAGAAAAACGGCAAACGCGCGATGCTCGATGCCGAGAAACAGCGCGACCGGCACCTCGATCAGACCACTCGCCATGTCGAGGAGTTTGTCCGCCAGCGCCTGACCGTGCACTGACCTCACATCGCTGAAAAAGCCCTTGCTGTGAATCGCGCAGCAAGGGCTTTTTTGTGGGCGCCATTCAGCCGGGTTTGACGTTCAAAGTGATCCGCGCCGTGAACACCTGTTTGCCCTCGGTAGCGTGAACGGGTTGGCGGGGCGGGTGAAGGGCAGCCCGGCGACTATCGCGAACTGCTGGCGCAAGCAGCCTGGCACTCGATTCGCGTCGATTCGCCGGTGGGCAGTTGATTTGCGCAGACAAAAAAAGAGCCTCAAAGCTCTTTGATGGGGAGGAAGTAGAGCCCTCGAGGCTCAAGAGGCGCATGAAGCAAGGCGCGGGCTTGATTGGGGTTCAGAGCACCCACGCCTACGCAGCGCTCGAAGTGCGGAGCCACTGCGTGACTCCATCCTAGGAGTGTGCAAGTGACGGCTCAAGTACCGCCAGTCGCACGGGCGGCGGCGCGAACCTGGTAGCCAAATACTGACGTAATCCTGTGTAGGAGTGAGCCTGCTCGCGATCGCGGTGGGTCAGTCAAATCTACTTCGACTGACAAACCGCGATCGCGAGCAGGCTCACTCCTACAGGGGAAAAGCGGGGTTAGCGGGCGCCAGGCCAGCCTGATTTTTCGAGGGCAGCGAGCAGGGTTTGCGCATCCAGTCCCGGTACGGAATGCCCATTACCTTCGGTGCTGTCACTGGCCAGCAACGCATTGATGATCGCTTCTTCAACGGCCTCGGTCGCTGCCAGAAACAGTTCGCTGATGTGGTCATTGTTGACCATGCGCAAACCGTCGCAGGTCGGTGCGCCTTTGCCTTCGTAGGCTGCGGGCGCTACGTGATCGTTGCCGGTGGCGAAAGCGATGAAGATGTCGCCGCTGTGATCCTCGTTGCCACCGCCGGTTCGCGCCAGTCCGAGGCTCGCACGCTGCGCCAGACGCGTGCACTGATGCGGCAACAGCGGCGCATCGGTGGCCAGGCAGACGACAATCGAACCCATGCCCGGATGCGGCAATGAGGCGCGCAGGAACGGCGAATCTTTCTGTTCCATGTAGCGCCCGACCGGGTAGCCATCGACCCGCAATTCACTGCGAATGCCGTGGTTGGCCTGCACGATCGCGCCGACGGTCCAGCCACCCTGAGCACTGCTCAAACGGCGCGACGCGGTGCCGATGCCACCCTTGAATTCATGGCAGATCATGCCGCTGCCACCGCCGATCGCGCCCTCGACGACGGGGCCGTCGACGGCTGCGCTCAGCGCTTCGGCGACGTGTTCAGGCTGGACGTGGAAACCATTGATGTCGTTGAGCAAACCGTCAAAGGTTTCCAGTACCACCGGCATGTTCCAGTAGAGGCGACCGTCATCGGGTTGCTGCTGGCGATCCAGGGCAATCAATGCATCGCGCACCACACCGAGGCTGTGGGTGTTGGTGAAGGCAATCGGGCTGGTCAACAGACCCGCCTCGCGAATCCATTCAAGCCCGGTGGCGTCGCCATTGCCGTTGAGCACATGCACGCCGGCAAAACACGGTTGCTGATTGGTCGAGCCCAGGCGCGGTTCGATCACTGTGACGCCAGTGCAGATGTCGCGCCCGGCGCTGCTGCGCCCGCGCACATTGCTGTGGCCGACGCGCACGCCGGGGACATCGGTGATGGCGTTGAGCGGGCCGGGTGGTAGTTGGCCGATGCGGATATTGAGGTCACGGGCACGAGGTTTCATTGATTGTTGTCTCTCTAAAAAATGCTGGGCTATTCGCCGACCCCTGTGGGAGCGAGCTTGCTCGCGAATGCGGTGGCTCAGTCGACATCAATGTTGAATGTCGGACTGCCTTCGCGAGCAAGCTCGCTCCCACAGGGTTTTGTGGAATGTTCAAAAAGCTTTATTGGCCGTTCTTGACCTTGCTCCAGACCCGCGTGCGCACCCGTTCGGTGGCTTTGGGCAGGGGTTCAAGGGTGTACAGCGTGGCCATCGCCGTGGCGGATGGATAAACCGCCGGGTTGTCCCGCGTGGCTTCGGCCACCAGCGGTGTCGCCGCGCGGTTGCCATTCGGATAAGACAGATGATCACTGACCGGCGCGATCACTTCGGGCCGCAGCAGATAGTCGATAAACGCCAAACCCTGAGGACGATTCGGCGCGTCCTTGAGCAGCACCAGCGTGTCGAACCACACCGGCGCACCTTCCTTGGGCAGGCTGTAGGCGATCTTCACGCCGTTGTTGGCCTGCTCGGCATTGGTCTTGGCTTCCAGCATCGCTCCCGACCAACCGACTGCCACGCAGATGTTGCCGTTGGACAGGTCGCTGATGAATTTCGACGAGTTGAAGTAAGCGATGTGCGGGCGCAGTTTCAACAATAGCGCTTCGGCTTTTTTATAGTCTTCGGGATCGGTGCTGTTCGGTGGCAAGCCGAGATAGTGCAGGGCGACCGGCAGCATCTCCGACGGCGAATCGAGCATCGCCACACCGCACTGGCCGAGTTTGGCGAGGTTGGCTTCGTTGAACACCAGATCCCACGAATCCACCGGCGCCTTGTCGCCCAGCGCCGCGCGCACTTTGTCGATGTTGTAACCGATGCCGTTGGTGCCCCACAGGTACGGCACCGCGTATTGATTGCCGGGATCGTTGTTGGCCAGTTTCGCCAGCAGGTCGCTGTCGAGATTCTTCCAGCCCGGCAGTTGTTCGCGCGGCAGTGGGGCGAGGGCGCCGGCCTTGATCAGCGTCGGCAGGCTGAAGTTGCTTGCCACCACCACGTCGTAGCCGCTGCGGCTGGTCATCAGTTTGCCTTCAAGGACTTCGGCACTGTCGAAGGTGTCGTAGACCGGCTGGATACCGCTGTCGCGCTGGAAATCGTGGAGGGTAGTCGGGCCGATGTAGTCGTACCAGTTGTAGACGTGCACGCTCGGCGCGTCGGCGGCCATGGCCATCGAGCCGGCGCCGATACCGGCCAGCAGGCCCAGTTGAATGCTGAGGTTGATACAGCCACGGTGACCACGCATGATGCGGCACTCCTGGCCTGTGCAGGCCGGTGATGAACAGGAGTGCTCAGCCTATCGGGCCGGTCACGCCTGACCCATTCCCATCATGGGTTACTCAAAAGGGGTAGTGCGTGGACGCGTTGCTGCAGGAACTGCCAGTGCATCAAAGCCTGGCGCGGGTATTTGCCGGTGTCGGTCAGGCCGGTTTCTGGCGCGCGCTGGTCGACACGTTGCGGCTGCTGGTGCCGCTGGACAACGCGCTGGTGGCGCTGATGCAAGCGGGGCAGGCGCCGCAGTTGCTGATCGATTTCGACAGCAGCGGCCGCGCCGACGAGCAGGAAGAACTGGCCGGTTACAGCGCCGGGATGTACCTGCTCGATCCGTTTTATCAAGCCGCCTCGACCGGCATTGCCGACGGTTTGCACAGCCTCGCCTCGGTCGCGCCGGACCAGTTTCTGCACAGCGAGTACTATCAGAGCTACTTTCGGTCGGTGGTCGGCGAAGACGAGTTGCAGTTCATGATCAACGTCGAGGGCGGCGTGCTCGGTTTGTCATTGGGCCGTTCGACGCCATTCGGCATGGCCGAGCAGGGCCGGCTGCTGTGCGTGCGAGACTGGGTGCTGGCGGCGATGCGTCGGCATGTGCAGTTGCTGCCGCCGCAGGGCGCGGTGGCTGAAACGCCGGTTGGGGATCTGGCGACGTTACTCGACCGCTTCGATGCGCGGCTGACGGTGCGCGAGGTCGACACGGCAAGGCTGATTTTGCAGGGTTTCTCCAGCAAGGCGATGGCCCAGCAGATGGGGATTTCGCCGGAGACGGTCAAGGTGCATCGGCGCAATCTGTATCACAAGCTCAATGTCACCGGGCATGGTGAATTGTTTGCGCTGGTTCTGCGCCCTCACTAAAGATCATCGGCCGTACACATAAACCTGTGGGAGCGAGCTTGCTCGCGAATGCGGTAGATCAGTCAACCTCACTGGCGACTGACAAAACGCTTTCGCGAGCAAGCTCGCTCCCACAGGGGATGTGTGTTGTTCAGGGGATCTTCGGGGTGTCAGGGGGTGCGCTGGAAGACTAAAGCCTTGAGGCCGCTTTCAGGATCTATGTCCGGAAACTCCGGCGGATTCTCCAGCCGCTGCTCAAAGCGCAGACTCGGCGCTTCCTGCGTCACGCCCTCAATCAGAAAGTCCGAACCGAACGCCGGGTCATTCATGCACGCCAGCACCGTACCTTGCGCGGTGAGCAATTCCGGCAAACGACGCAGCACGCGCTGGTAATCCTTGGTCAGCAGGAAACTGCCTTTCTGGAACGACGGCGGATCGATGATCACCAGATCATACGGACCGCTGTTGATCACCTTGCCCCAGGACTTGAACAGGTCGTGGCCAAGGAAACTGACTTTGCTCAGGTCATGGCCGTTCAAGCGATGGTTGTCGCGGCCACGGCTCAGTGCGGCGCGGGACATGTCCAGGTTGACCACATGGCTGGCGCCACCCTCGATGGCCGCCACGGAAAAACCGCAGGTGTAGGCGAACAGATTCAACACGCGTTTGCCGTTGGCCTGTTCGCGCACCCAGTTGCGCCCGTAGCGCATGTCGAGAAACAGCCCGGCATTCTGTTTGCGTCCCAGATCGACGCGATA
The DNA here is from genome assembly GCF_977020205.1 of Pseudomonas sp. AIG. Lineage (NCBI taxonomy): Bacteria > Pseudomonadati > Pseudomonadota > Gammaproteobacteria > Pseudomonadales > Pseudomonadaceae > Pseudomonas > Pseudomonas sp. AIG. The sequence continues at coordinate 21,793 of NZ_CDROCK010000009.1, forward strand.
CTGCAAGCCGCCCTCGACGATGCTCATTTCATCGATCTCATCACCCAGCAGCCATTCGGCAGTGCTCTGCGGCAAGTAGCGATGCTGGATCAGCAAGGTGTGTGCGCCGGACTGTTTCCATTCGGCGGAACCGGTGAGTTCCAGCAGCAGCGCCTTGAGATTGTCCAGTTGCTCAGGTGCCGGCTCCTTGAACAGCGAGACCAGCACCACGCCTTGCAGCCAGTCCACGGTCAGCTGCTCCAGTCCGGCCCAGCAGCGTCCGCGCCCGTGGAACAGGCGACGGGTTTCGCTCGGTGCGGCCGCGAGGGCCGGCAGCAGATGGGCGTGGAGGGTGGCGAGGGCTTCAGGGTTCATCGGTCAGGATCGGCAAGCAAAAGGGCCGGCATTTTAACCACAAATACACCGTCGCGAACGATTGCCGCTGACAGGCAAAAATACCGTTTCGCAAAAGACCTGTATCAAAAATGAATTTCTGCAGAGCCCGCTGCTCATACCAGTTAAGCAGCGGATTCAAGCCGCTAAATCGTTAATGCAATTCAGGGAGTGCAGTTCCATGTGCCCAACACCTACGGCGAGCGCGCACCTTCCTGGCGGATTGATTCTGGTGGTTGAGGATGATCCGTTGATTCTGGAGTTTCTCTGCGAAATTCTTCAGGAGGAAGGTTTCAAAGTCGAGCCGCACACCAGCGCCGACGCCGCATCGCAATATCTCGAGCAACACGCGCCGGAAGTGGCGCTGCTGCTGACCGACATCACCATGCCCGGCACCCTCAATGGTGCTGATCTGGCCAACCTGGTCAGCGACCGCTGGCCGGACAAACCGGTGATGGTCATGTCCGGCTATGAAACGCCCGAGACCTCCGGGGTCAAGCATCCTGTGGCGTTCATCAAAAAGCCGTGGGCCATTGGTCAATTGCTCGACTGCGTCGACAGCGCCTTCAAATCCAAGGCACCGCGCCTGCACTGACATGCTGGGTGAATCGACCGGGCAAGTGCTACATTGCCCGCCCGGTCTTTTGCCAGAGGATGCGACCCTTTGTCTGCTCACGATGCTGTACTTGATCGCGCGTTCGGCGCGTTTCTGTTCGACATGGACGGCACCGTCCTCAACTCCATTGCCGCCGCCGAGCGGATTTGGGCAGCCTGGGCCGTGCGCCATGGCGTCGATGTGGAAACCTTTTTGCCGACCATTCATGGTGTGCGCGCGATCGATACCATCACCCGGCTGAACCTGCCGGGCGTGGACGCCGAGGCGCAAGCGGCGTTCATCACCGAGGCGGAAATCGAAGACGTTGAAGGCATTGTCGAGATTCCCGGCGCGGCCGCGTTTCTCAACAGCCTGCCCAAGGATCGCTGGGCGATGGTGACCTCGGCGCCACGGGATCTGGCCTTGCGGCGCATGGCGGCGGCGGGAATTCCAGCGCCTGCGGTGATGATCACCGCGGAAGATGTGCAGGCGGGTAAACCTGATCCGGCCGGCTATTTGCTGGCAGCCAAACGACTGGGTCTGGAAGCGCGTGATTGCCTGATCTTCGAAGACGCCGCCGTCGGCATTCAGGCGGCTGAAGCCGCCGGCGCGCCGCTGATGATCATCACCACCACGCATCAGCATCCGCTGGAAACGGTTCATGCGACGTTGGTCAGTTACGCTGACATTCGCGTCGCAGTCGACAGCGACGGCCTGCATCTGCGACGCCACTGACACCCCACAATCCCTTGTAGGAGTGAGCCTGCTCGCGATAGCGGTGTGTCAGATAACACTTATTTGACTGGAAGACCGCTATCGCGAGCAGGCTCACTCCTACAGGGACGGTGTTTGGAGGTCAATAAACCCCCGGCACCAACCGCCAGCTCCGCGCACAGTAAGCGTCATACTCCGCGCCAAACTGCGCACGCAGCAGGGCTTCTTCCGAATGAATCCGGGCAATCAACGGGATCAGTGTCAGCGCTGCCAGCATCAGTCCGACCACCGAACGAAACGCCAGCGCCCAGCCCACGGCATTGACCACCAGCCCCAGATAACTCGGATTGCGCAGGTGTTGATAGATGCCATCGGTCACCAATCGGTGCCCCGGCTGAATCGCCACCAACCCACTGAACCGCCGCCCCAGCACAAACACCGGCCACAGCCGCAGCGCGCCGCCGATGATAAACAGCAAAGCGCCGAGCCAGCGCACACCTTCACCGCCCACCGTCCAGAAATTCACCCGGTCGCAGTAAGCCGGCAGAAAACCACTGACCAGCCCGATCACACCGAACGCCGGAATCACCCAGCGATTGGCGCGATCTTCACGCTCGCCAGCGCTCAGGTTGACCTCACTGAACAGCGAAGCAATCACCATCGCCACCGTCGCCAATGCGACGATCACCAGCGAGCCGTGGGCAAAGAACATCGCCACACCACCAATGCCCCACACCGCCAGGCCGAGGTAGGCAAGTGTGGCGAGTACCGCAACGACGGTCATTTGTGCGGACATTCTCATGGTCAACTCACGGCTGGATGCTGATCTGATGAGTGTAGATCCACCGCAAAACCTGTGGGAGCGAGCCTGCTCGCGAAAGCGTTGGTTCAGTCAATTTTGATCTTGGATGTGCCGGCCCCTTCGCGAGCAGGCTCGCTCCCACAGGGATCTGCGTCGTACACAGAATGCGAGATCACTTCTGAACCTGTGGGTGCGAGCCTGCTCGCGAAGAGGCCCTCTCAGTCAGCGCCTATCTCACCGTCAGTCAGGACTTTGCGGAACGTCTCCACCAACGGCCGCAAATTGATCCGGTGCCACGCCGCCCACAACGGCGTGGTCAACCTCAGCCACGGCAGCTCCCGCAACACCACACCCGGCGGCGCGTTATGGCTCAAACCTTTTTGAATCATCGCAATCCCCAACCCCGACGCCACCAACCCCAGCGCAGTAAACGGCTCGGTTGCCTGCATGCGCACATCCGGGGTGAATCCCGCACGGATGCAGGCGCTGACAAACTCATCGTTGGCATCCTGTCGCGGCTGCACGCCGATCCATTCCTGATCGGCCAGATCCTCGGGACTCAACGCCGCTTGCTGCGCCAATGGATGATGTTCCGGCAACGCCAAGAGCATCGGGTCATCGAGCACCTGAAAGCTCAGCAGATCCGGATCGTCATCGGTCGACGGCTCACTCACCAAGGCAATATCGAGACTACGCTGTCGCAAGCCTTCCAATTGCTCGGCGGAACTGAGGTTGTACAACGCGACATGCACATTCGGCCGATCGGTGCGCAACACGCGTAAGGCATTGGGCAAGACGCCGGCGTGCATGGCGTTTTCGATGTAGCCGATGCACAAGCCGCCTTCTTCGCCGCGACCCAGACGCTTGCCGAGGGATTCCAGGCGATTGGCGTGGGTCAGCAGGGCGCGGGTTTCGGCGAGGAAGGTCTGGCCGTCGCGGGTCAGGCGAATGCGTTGCTGGCTGCGTTCGAACAGGGTCAGGCCCAGACGCTCTTCGAGTTGGGCGATCTGCCGGCTCAGCGGCGACTGGGAAATGTGCAGCCGTTCGGCGGCGCGGCCGACGTGTTCTTCCTCGGCGACGGCAACGAAATAGCGCAATTGGCGGATGTCGATCATGTCAGACCTGTAGGGACTCAAGTGCTGCGCATTATGTCTTGGACGGTCTCGGTGTCGCAATCTAGGATCTGCTCAACGGTCACCCAGACCCTGAACCTATGAGGACAATCCAATGAGTTTGAAAGACAAACTGCCCGGCCAACTGGGCTTTGGCACCGCGCCACTGGGCAACATGTTCCGCGCCATCCCCGAAGAAGAAGCGCAGGCCACCGTGCATGCTGCGTGGGATGCCGGCGTGCGTTACTTCGATACCGCGCCGTTCTATGGCTCCGGTCTGTCGGAGATCCGCCTCGGTGAAGCGCTGAAGCAATACAAGCGCGACGACTATGTGCTGAGTAGCAAGGTCGGCCGGGTGATTCTCGATGAAATCGAAGACGCCGCCGCCCGCGATCTCGGCGAAAAAAGTGGTGTTTTCGAACACGGTCGGCCGAACAAAATCGTCAATGACTACAGCGCCGATGCAACGCTGCGTTCGATCGAAGACAGCCTCAAACGCCTGCAAACCGATCGCCTCGACATCGTCTGGGTGCACGACATCGCGCAGGACTTCTATGGCGATCAATGGCTGGAATACTTCAATCAGGCCCGCACCGGCGCGTTCAAAGTGCTGACCCGCTTGCGCGAAGAAGGCGTGATCAAAGGCTGGGGCCTGGGTGTGAACAAGGTCGAGCCGTGTGAACTGACCCTCGACCTCAGCGAAGCGCAGCCGGATGGCTTCCTGTTGGCCGGTCGCTACACGCTGCTCGATCACGAGCGCCCGTTGCAACGCTTGATGGATGCGGCACGGGCACAGAACGTTGAAATCGTCGTCGGTGGCCCTTATAGCTCGGGAATCCTGGCCGGTGGCTCGCACTTCGAATACCAGCAGGCCAGCCCTGAAGTCATCGCCAAGGTCGAGCAGATCAAACGCATCGCCGCCGCGTACAACGTCGATATCAAAGCCGCTGCGCTACAGTTCTCGCTGGCCAATCCCGCTGTTGCGGCGGTGATTCCCGGCGCCAGCAAACCCGGTCGCATCGCTGAAGATGTCGCGGCGTTGTCGGCGATCATTCCTGCCGGTTTCTGGCAGGCGATGCGCGACGCCCAACTGGTTTCTGAACGTGCACCATTGCCAATCGATGAGGTGAAAGCATGAAGATTGATCTGAGTGGAAAACTGGCCATCGTCAGCGGCAGCACCGCCGGCATTGGTCTGGGCATCAGCCAGTCGCTGGCCGAAGCGGGCGCGACGGTGGTGGTGATCGGCCGCGACACGGGCAAGGTCGAACAGGCGTTGGCGAGCATTCGCGAGAAAGTCCCGGGTGCGCAGTTGCGTGGTTTGGCTGCCGATTTGGGCACCGCCGAAGGTGCGCAAAAACTCTTCGCCGCGGAACCGCGTGCCGACATTCTGGTGAACAACCTCGGCATCTTCGACGCCGTGGATTTCTTCGAAGCGCCGGACAGCGAGTGGACGCGTTTCTATGAGGTCAACGTGATTTCCGGCGTGCGTCTGGCACGGCATTATGTGCCGGCGATGGTCGAGCAAGGCTGGGGCCGAGTGATTTTCCTGTCTTCGGAATCCGGCGTCGCCACACCGGCCGACATGATCAATTACGGCGTGACCAAAAGCGCCAATCTGGCGGTGTCCCATGGTCTGGCCAAACGTCTGGCTGGCACCGGGGTGACGGTCAATGCGATCCTGCCGGGGCCGACCTTCACCGATGGCCTGCAAGACATGCTCAAGGATGCCGCCGCCGAATCCGGGCGCAACCTGCGCGATGAAGCCGACGCCTTCGTGCTCAAGGCCCGTCCGACCTCGATCATCCAGCGCGTGGCGGATGTCGAAGAGGTCGCGCACCTGGTCACCTACATTGCTTCGCCGCTGTCCTCGGCCACCACTGGCGCCGCGTTGCGCGTTGATGGCGGCGTGGTCGACAGCCTGACCATCTGAATTCCCCAGAGAGACATTTATCTATGCCTACAGCATCTGCAACCATGGACATCCCGGCCTCGGCCGATCAGGTCTGGCAATTGATCGGCGGCTTCAACACGCTGCCCGATTGGCTGCCCTTTATTCCCAACAGTGAGCTGAGCGACGGCGGCCGCGTGCGCACGCTGCGAACCGCTGACGGCGCTGTGGTGGTCGAGCGTTTGCAGGCGTTCGATAACGCCGCGAAAACCTACAGCTATTCGATTGAACAGGCGCCGTTTCCGGCAACTGATTATCTGGCAACCATCAAGGTTGAAGCACAGGGGCAGGGCGCACGGGTGACGTGGTCGGGGCGCTTCAACGCCAAAGGCGTGAGCGATGAGGAAGTGGTGGCGCTGTTCAGCTGCATCTACCAGGGTGGCCTCGAGGCACTCCGAGCCAATTACCCAACCTGAGTTGATGATCGTTCCCACGCTCTGCGTGGGAATGCAGCCCGGGGCGCTCCGCGTCCCTTTCGCAAGCTGGAACGCGGAGCGTCCCTTGAAGCGTTCCCACGCAGAGCGTGGGAACGATCCTGTCGCGAATCAGGAATTTTCGATCAGGCTCTGCCGGCAATCGAGCACCAGTTTTGCCCCGCCCAGATCACTGCTGCCGACTTCAAGACTGAAGCCATGCAAGCTGACAATCGCCGCGACAATCGACAATCCCAGGCCAAAACCACCCTGCGGCTGCCCACCCTCGGCGCGATAAAACCGCTGGAACACCGCCTCACGCTCAGCCTCGGGAATCCCCGGACCTGAGTCGTGCACCTCAATCCGCGTCTGCCCACCCGCGTTGACCCCACGCAACATCACCGTGCCGCCCGGCGGGGTGAATTTGATCGAGTTGCTCAGCAGATTCGCCAAGGCCTCGAACAACAACGCCCGATCACCATTGAGTGGCGGTAGCGTCTCCGGCATGTTCAGCTCGAAACGCAGCTCGCCTTCCTCGGCCAGCGGCAGGTAAAACTCATGCAGTTCTTCCAGCAATTGCACCGGGTCGAGCTCGACAAAACCTGAGCGGCGCTGGCGATCTTCCAGTTCGGAAATCCGTAACAACCCACGAAACCGTGCCATCAGCGTGTCCGCTTCAGCGAGCACCAGATCCAGTTGCGCCGCTTCCTGCGAGCCTTCGCCAGCCTGTTGTTGCATGCGATACAACTGCGCGCGCAGGCGCGTCAGCGGCGTACGCAAGTCATGGGCGATGTTGTCGCAGACGCCTTTGACTTCATTCATCAAGCGCTCGATGCGTTCGAGCATGGCGTTGACGATGGCGGCGAGCATGTCCAGTTCATCGCGGCGGTTGGACAGCGGCAAGCGATGGGTCAGATCGCCGGCCACAATCGCCTGGGCGCTGGCCTGAATCGCCCGAATCCGCCGCAACGGTCGGCGCCGCAGCAAATGCCAACCGGCAATGCCCGGCAGAATCGTCAGCGACACGCCCCAGAACAACGCATGCAAAATGATCCGCGTCACCGCAAACAGCGAGCCGTTGTCGCGCAACAACACCAGCCAGCGCCCATCGCGGGTTTGCGTGGCGACCGCGTCGCAGCTGTCATTGGGCAGGGTCGGGTCATCGGAGTCGGCGCAGTCGGCGAGCATGTGGATCTTGCCGTCCAGCGGCAGCCCCTCGGGAATCTGCTGCAAGGCACCGCCGAGGTAAACGCCGTCGGCATCGAACAAGCCATAGGCGTCGATGCCGCGAATGTCGAAGGTCATGCTGGCGGCGAGGGCGTCTTCCAGTTGTGCGCCGCGAAAGTGCGAAAACAGATGCTGACGTTGCATCAGCGAATGTTTGGCGAGGTTGTCGAGGTAGCCGGAGACCTCGTAATACATGACCCCCATGAGGATCGCGCTCCACGCCACGAACAGCGAACTGTACAGCGCCAGCAAGCGGCTGCTGGAGGAACGCCAGCCGTCAGACGGGTTCGGCAATGACATAACCCGAGCCCCGTACCGTGCGGATCAGCGGCACATGGCCGGCGGCGTCGATCTTCTTGCGCAGACGGCCGATGTGCACGTCGATCAGGTTGGTGCCGGGGTCGAAGTGATAGCCCCAGACTTCCTCGAAAATCATCATCCGCGAAAGGATCTGGCCGCTGTTGCGCATGAGGAACTCGAGTAACTTGTACTCGGTCGGCAGCAGCGTCAGCACTTGTTCGGCACGGCGTGCTTCGTGGCTGATCAGGTCCAGTTCGAGGTCGGCGACCTGCAGCGTCGTCGCCTGAGTGGCGCCGCTGTTTTGCCGGCGCAGCAACACTTCGACCCGTGCGGCCATTTCATCGGTGGCGAACGGTTTGGTCAGGTAATCATCGCCGCCGGCCCGCAAGCCGCGCACACGCTCGTCGACATCGGAGAGGGCGCTGATCATCAAAATCGGTGTGGCCACGCCCATGGTGCGCAGCGTGGTGACGATGGCCAGGCCATCGAGTTCGGGCAACATGCGGTCGAGGGTGATCAGGTCGTAGTTGCCGCTCACGGCGCGGTCGAGACCTTCGCGGCCATTGTCGACCCAGTCGACTTCCAGCCCGTGGCTGCTCAGTTCGGCGACGATTTCCCGCGCGGTCACGGCGTCGTCTTCGATGGTCAAGATACGAGTCATAGGCAGGCCTGCTGATCGGTTCAAACGGAATGGCAGCATTTTGCCAAGAAATTCCGGCGACGCTTTAAATTAACTTTCATGTTGTAGCTGTCATTTGCGCGCCTTGGGGATTTATTTGTCGCAACGTTGATATCATCTGGCCATAAAATCCATAAGGAGTGGTTCTGTGCGTCTTTCAATTCGCCGTGGCTGGATGCCAACCGTCAGTCTGTTGCTGGTGCTGTTCAGCGTCTCGGCATGGGCCGCGAACACGCCGTGTTCCGGTAAGAAAGGCGGGATTGACCGCTGCGACGGCGACCTGTTCCTGTGCAATGACGGCTCCATCAGCGGCTCGAAGAAAAGCTGCGCGGCGATGTTTGGCGAGCGCCAGCAGGCCCGTCCGCAAAACCTCCTGCAAAGTGATGATGGCTGCGCCTGCGGCACCGGTTCCTTCTGCACTGGCCCACGCGGCGGGGTGTATTGCCTGACCCCAAGCGGTAACAAGAGCTACAAACGCAAATAACTGGCATTTGTGCCAATGCATAAAACCCGCTGTTATTCGGCTGTTGTTGCAATTTGCATGGAATGAGGAAGTTCATTCTTTCTAAGTGATTGAAAAAAGACGATTTATTTAATTTCTGCGAATGGCACGGTCGCTGCAATTCCTCTGATGACGAGTTGTAACACCATTTTTCATGCCTGGAGCAGAACAACAATGAATAGATCCCCTGATGGGTTTTATCCCGCCGTTGAAGAGTCGAGCAGCGTTTCGGGCGTGTCCTGGGGCGCGATCTTCGCCGGTGCTGCGGCTGCCGCTGCACTGTCGATGATTTTGGTGTTGCTCGGGTTCGGTTTGGGTTTCTCTGCCGTTTCACCGTGGGCCGGAGAGGGCGTCAGCGCCAAGGGCCTTGGCATTTCGACAATCGTCTGGCTGGCGGCGACGCAGATCATCGCCTCCGGTATGGGCGGTTATATCGCCGGTCGCCTGCGGGTGAAGTGGGCGAACATGCACGGCGATGAAGTGTATTTCCGTGACACCGCGCATGGCTTCCTCGCCTGGTGTGTGGCGACGTTGGTCACCGCTGTGTTGGTCGTCGGTTCGGTCAGCAGCGTCATCAGTGGTGGTGTGCAGGCCGGTGCCAGTGTGGCCGGCGGTGCAGCCAGTGCCATGACCCAAGCGGCCGGTTCTGCTGCGGCCAACACCGACAGCAATCAGTACGGTTACTACATTGACAGCCTGTTCCGCGATGACCGTCCAGCCTCCGTCAGCGATGACGCCGCGCATGGCGCCGTGGCGCGGATCTTCGCGCAAAGCCTGGCCAACGGTCAGCTCAGTGCCGAAGACCGTACCTACCTCGCGCAACTGGTCGCCCAACGGACCAACCTGACTCAGGCCGATGCCGAGCGTCGCGTCGATGAAATCTACGCCCGCACTCAGAAAGCCCTGGCCGACGCCAAGCTGAAAGCTCAACAAGCCGCCGACACCGCTGCGAAAGTCGCTGCCTGGACCTCGCTGTGGATGTTCATCTCGCTGTTGGCCGGTGCGTTCTTCGCCAGCCTCGCGGCCACCTACGGCGGTCGTCGCCGGGATGCCGTCGAGTACGTTGAAGTCGACACCTACACCACGACCACTCCAGTCCGTTAAACAAGGAGCATGACCATGCGCTCACTACTGCTGTTTTTCCTCGGCGTGCCAATCCCGATCATCATCCTGATCGCCCTGTTCGTGCACTGATTGCTCCATTGAGGCCCATGCCTCGGCCGCTTCCACCTTCGGGTGGGAGCGGCTTTTTGCTTTCTGCGGGGCCAACGGCGAGAATCGCCGCCGGAAGTGGATTGGCCGCTTTTACCTCTCTTTAAGGATGAACACGTTGGACAAGAAGGAAATCAAACGCCAGTTGGTGGAAATGCTCGAAGCCGGGCGCTCGAAAACCGAAACGTTCAAAGCGTTGTCGGGCGGTGCGGTCAAGGATCGCGTGTTGGCGGCCTGGATTGGCGGGCGTCCGGATCCGGCCCTCAGAGCAAAGCATTCACTCAAAGTCACCCTGCTGGTGGTGTTGACCTGCATCCAGGCATTGATCGGCGCAGTCTTCGGTTTTTTCCTGTTCTATGACGCAAGCGCTGGCCTGGCACTGACCATGTTGCTGATCGCGGGTGGCATTCCGCTGTTGTTTGCATGGGGCTTTTACAAGAACGTGGCGGCGGCTTACACCGTTTACGTCCTCCTCACCATCAGTCAGGTTTCACGCCTGTTCAAGGGCTATGAGGAAGATCCACTGTCGACTGTGATTGCCGTCGGCATCACCCTGGCCATTGTGTTCTACGCCGCCTGGATCAAATCCCTGCTGTTCCCGGACCTCGGTTTCATCGGTGCGAAGAAGATCAAAGGGCAGTTCGTCTTCTCCAATTGATCGTTGGACAATCCAACCGCTTTCACTGGCCTGGATCAATATTTCGTCGAGCGAGATCGCCTAACGTAAATGATCCCGGCCTTTGCTGAGGTATGAACTACAGTGCTTCACGCGCACCTTGTTGCGCTGACGAAGTACCCGCGCCGACGCCCCCTCACAGCCACAATAAACGCGTCGACACGCTGTAGTGCAGCAAGGAGCTGACACCACCTCAACCGAACTTTCACGGATGAACATCGCAATGCACTGCCAAGAAAGAACTTTCGATATCCAGCCGTTGGCGCAGGCGGATATGACCGTCCACATCAATGGCCTAGCGGTCAGCGCTGCTATCGGCGAAACCGTCCTCAGCGTTATCCAGTCCCTCGGCGTGCGCCAGATCGCGCGCAACGATCACGACCAGATCACCGGCGCCTATTGCGGCATGGGCGTGTGTCAGTGCTGTCTGGTGAAAATCAATGGCCGACACAAACGCCGTGCCTGTCAGACCGTGGTGCGCGACGGCATGCAGATCGAAACCCAGGTCAACCGCATCACCACGCAAGAGGTGATCGTATGAACCTGCAACCGGTCATCGTCGGCGGCGGCCCGGCGGGGATGGCGGCAGCCATCGAACTGGCGCGCCACGGTGTGCGCTGCACCTTGCTCGAAGAAGCTTCGCGCCTCGGCGGCGTGGTCTATCGCGGGCCGCTGCGTGACGGCGTGCAACTGGATTATCTCGGCCCGCGCTACTCCGAAGCGCTGGGCAAACTGCACGGTGATTTTCAGGAGCAGGCCGGGCTGATCGACGTGCGCCTCAACCATCGCGTGGTCGGCGCTGAAGGCACTCGCGCGCTGGTGGTGCTCGATGGCGACGAGCACCTGCACGAGATCGAGTATCCGCAGTTGCTCCTGGCTGCCGGTTGCCATGAACGCAGCGTACCGTTTCCCGGCTGGACCTTGCCGGGGGTGATCATGCTCGGCGGTCTGCAATTGCAGATCAAAAGCGGCGTGGTCAAGCCGCAAGGGCCGGTGATCATCGCCGGCACCGGGCCGTTGCTGCCGCTGGTGGCGACGCAGTTGCATGCCTCGGGCGTCAGCGTCGCCGGTGTGTATGAGGCTTGCGCGTTCGGCAAGATTGCCCGCGAAAGTCTGGCGCTGCTGAACAAGCCGCAGCTGTTTCTCGATGGCTTGAGCATGCTCGCCTACCTGAAACTGCACGGCATCCCGATGAACTACGGTTGGGGCGTGGTCGAGGCGCATGGCGAGGGCGAGCTGAAAAGCGTCAGCGTCGCGCCGTACTCGGCGACATGGGAGCCGGACATGAGCCGCGTCGAGCGCTTCGAAGCCAAGACCCTCGCGGTCGGTTACGGCTTTATTCCGCGCACGCAACTGAGCCAGCAGATGGGCCTGGATCATGGCTTCAGCGACGACGGTTATCTGCGTGCCAATGCGAATGTCTGGCAGCAAAGCAACGAACCGCACGTGCATCTGGCCGGCGACATGGGTGGAATTCGCGGCGGTGAAGCAGCGATGCTCGCCGGCAAGATCGCCGCAACCTCGATTCTGCTGCAACGCGGTGTGCTCGAAGAGGAATTGGCCCGCGTGCGCCGCGACCGCTACTTGAGCAAACTCAAAGCCATCGTGCGTTTCCGCGCGGCGGTGGATCGCTACACCGAACGCGGCGTCGGCCAGACCGCATTACCCGCCGCCGACACGGTGATCTGCCGTTGCGAACACGCCACCCGCGCCGACATCGACCTGGCGCTGGAGCAGGGCGTGCAAGACATTGCCAGCCTGAAAATGCGCACCCGCGTGAGCATGGGCGATTGCCAGGGGCGCATGTGCGTTGGCTATTGCAGCGATCGCTTGCGCCAGGCCACCGGGCGCAAGGACGTCGGTTGGCTGCGCCCGCGTTTTCCGATCGATCCGATTCCTTTTTCCGCGTTCCAGTCTGTCGGCACGGAGGCCGCTGCCCATGAGTAAGTTCTATGACGTGATCATCGCCGGCGGCGGCGTGATCGGGGCGTCCTGCGCCTATCAATTGTCGAAACGCAAAAACCTCAAGGTCGCGCTGATCGATGCCAAACGCCCGGGCAACGCGACGCGCGCTTCGGCCGGCGGTTTGTGGGCGATCGGTGAGTCGGTCGGCCTCGGCTGCGGGGTGATTTTCTTCCGCATGATGTCGGCCAACCGCAAGCGCGAAACCCAGGGCGCGGCGGTGGCGGTGGACGCGAGCACGCCGCACATTCTGCCAGAGTCGTTTTTCGATTTTGCCCTGCAGTCCAACGCGCTGTACCCGGCGTTGCACCGAGAGCTGAAAGACAATCACGGCATGGATTTCAAGTTCGAAAAGACCGGGCTGAAATTCGTCATTTACGACGACGAAGACCGGCTCTACGCCGAGCACATCGTCGGCTGCATTCCGCATCTGGCCGACCAGGTGCGCTGGCTCGATCAGGCGGCGCTGCGCGAGTCGGAGCCGAGCGTCAGCCATGAAGCACGCGGGGCGCTGGAGTTTCTTTGCGACCATCAGGTCAGCCCGTTCCGCCTCGCCGATGCCTACATGGAAGGCGCGCGGCAGAACGGCGTCGATATTTTCGTCAACACTAACGTCACCGGCGTCTTGCACCACGGCAGTCGCGTCACCGGTGTGCAAACGGCCGAAGAGGGCGTGTTCCACTGCAAGACACTGATCAACGCCAGCGGCGCGTGGGCGGCGGATTTGAGTGAGTGGGCGACGGGGATTCGCATCCCGGTGAAACCGGTGAAGGGCCAGATTCTGCTCACCGAGCGTATGCCGAAAATCCTCAACGGCTGCCTGACCACCAGCGACTGCTACGTGGCGCAGAAGGACAACGGCGAGATCCTGATCGGCAGCACCACCGAAGACAAAGGCTTCGACGTCACCACCACCTACCCGGAAATCGCCGGACTGGTGCAGGGTGCGGTGCGCTGTCTGCCGGAACTCAAGGACGTCAATCTGAAACGCACGTGGGCGGGCTTGCGTCCGGGTTCGCCGGATGAGTTGCCGATTCTCGGGCCGATGCGTGGGGTGGAAGGGTATTTGAATGCCTGTGGCCACTTCCGCACCGGGATTTTGACCTCGGCGATTACTGGCGTTCTGCTGGACAAACTGGTCAACGACGAACCGCTGCCGCTGGACATCACGCCGTTTCTGGCAGACCGGTTTGAGGTGGCGCCGGTCAAACAGGAGCGCACGCTAGAGCCGGCGTGACACATATCCCCTGTGGGAGCGAGCTTGCTCGCGAATGCAATCTGTCAGTCATTTAGATGTTGACTGACACACCGCCTTCGCGAGCAAGCTCGCTCCCACACGGGGTTTTGTGTGTGGCTCAGGTTTTGCGGGATTCTTCTTCCAGTTGGTCCGACTCAAACAACCGCGCCAGTTCCGCCCGGGCTTCCTGGGCGGTTTGCAGGACTTTCGCCGCGTCGTCGTAGATCGCGTGCTGCGCCTCCAGCACCTGTTCGTCGTGGTGCTTGAAGCGCTTGATCCGCGCATCGGCCTGAGCCTGGGTGAGACCGAGCCCGACCAACGTGCGCCGACTCATCTCCAGACTTGAGTAATACGTCTCACGAATCGCCTCCGCGCCAACATCGACCAAGCGGTGCACGTGCTGACGGTTACGGGCCCGGGCGATGATCTTCATGTGCGGATACAGCTTGCGCACCACCTCGGCCGTCTTGATGTTGGTGTCTGGATCATCCGTGGCAATCACGAAATATTCCGCCTCGCCGACCTTGGCCGCGTTAAGAATTTCCGGGCGCATCGGGTCGCCGTAGAACACCGGCACACCGCCAAAGCTGCGTGACAGTTCAATGGTTTCCACCGAGGTGTCCAGTGCGACGAACTTGATGTTCTGCGCACGCAGGATACGCGCGACGATCTGGCCCATCCGGCCCATGCCAGCGATCACCACCCGTGGCGTGTCAGTGTCGATCTCACGGTATTTTTCCGGCACTTCCACCGGCTGCACTTTCGGGCTGACCAGCCGCGCGCAGAGCAACAGCAACAACGGCGTGACCGCCATCGACAAGGTGATGGTCAGCACCAGCAAATCGTACAGGCGCGGTTCGAACAAGCCCTGATCACGACCGATCTTGAATACTACAAAGGCGAATTCACCACCCGCCGCCAAGACGATACCGAGGCGAATCGCACTGACCTTGTTCAAGCCACCGGCCAGACGCCCGACGACGAACAGCAGCGGCAATTTCAGCCCGATCAACAGCAGCGTCAGCCCCAGCACGGTGATCGGCGCGCTGAGCAGCAAACTCAAGTTGGCACCCATGCCGACGCTGATGAAAAACAGCCCGAGCAGCAGCCCTTTGAACGGCTCGATCTGCGCTTCCAGTTCATGGCGATATTCCGAATCCGCCAACAGCAAACCGGCGAGAAACGCCCCCAGCGCCATCGACACACCGACCAGATCCATCAACCACGCCGTGCCGATCACCACCAGCAACGCCGTGGCCGTCGACACTTCCGGCAAACCGGTTTTCGCCACCACGCGGAACACCGGACGCAACAGATAGCGCCCACCGACCACGACCACGGCGATACCGCCGAGCACTTGCAAGGCATGATTGAGGCTTTCGGCATTGCTGGTGTCGTGCGCACCGCCGGCGAGCATCGGCACCAGCGCAATCAACGGGATCGCGGCGATGTCCTGGAACAGCAGAATTGCAAACGCCAAGCGCCCATGGGGGCTGGTCAATTCTTTGCGCTCGGCCAGACTTTGCAGGCCGAACGCCGTTGAGGACAGTGCCAGACCGAGGCCGAGCACAATCGCGCTGTTCAGCGGTTGGCCAAACACCGACAAGGCCAGTACGCCGATCACTGAAGCCGTCAGCAGCACCTGCGCCAGACCGACGCCGAACACTGATTTGCGCATCACCCACAAACGTCGCGGCGACAGCTCAAGACCGATGATGAACAGCAGCAACACCACACCCAACTCGGAAATGTGCGCCACGCTCTGCGGGTTGCCGATCAGGCCCAGCACCGAAGGACCGATAATCACCCCGGCAAACAGATAACCGAGCACGGCACCCAGTTGCAGGCGTTTGGCCAAAGGCACGGTGAGCACGGCCGCGAACAGAAAGACGACAGCGGCTTGCAACAGATTGCCTTCATGGGGCATGGGGGGTTACTCCTGACAACGGTACGGCGGGGGGGACAAGGATAAGGGTTACACAGACCTATAGGCCACTGGAGATCCAATGTGGGAGCGAGCTTGCTCGCGAAAGCGAAGTGTCAGTCAACAGGTTTGTCACTGGTAGATCGCACTCGCGAGCAAGCTCGCTCCTACAGGGGATCTTCATCATTTCTGTAATATCTGGCATCAATTGGTTACATTTATAGCCTAAGCGAATCAATCTCCCGAGTCCCGCCATGGCCATCAACTTCGACCTCAACGACCTGCAAGCCTTTCGCGCCGTGGTCGAGCAGGGCAGTTTCCGCAAGGCCGCCGACACCGTGCGCCTGTCGCAACCGGCGCTGAGCCGGCGCATCGAGAAGCTTGAAGACGCCCTCGGCGTTAAGCTCTTCGAACGCACCACGCGCAAGGTCAGCCTGACCCAGGCCGGACGCGGCTTCATGCCCAGTGTCGAGCGTTTGCTCGATGATCTGGATGTCGCGTTGCTGGGCATCAGCGAAGTCGCTTCGACGCGTCTGGGCCATGTCACCGTCGCCTGCGTGCCTTCGGCGGCGTACTACTTCATGCCGCGCGTGGTCGCGCGCTATCACCAGCAATTTCCACGGATCAAAGTCAAAGTGCTCGACTCCAGCGCGCACGATGTCTTGAGTGCGGTGGTCAATGGCGAGGCGGATTTCGGCTTGAGTTTTCTCGGCACACAGGATGCCAAAGTCGAGTTCGAACCGCTTGTGCAGGAGTGCTACGTCGTCGCTTGTCGCCGCGATCATGCGTTGGCCGGGCGCAGCAGCGTGAGCTGGGACGAGTTCTATCAGCAGGATTACATCTCGCTCGACAAGACCTCCGGCAATCGTTTTCTGCTCGATCAGGCGTTGAGCAGCGTGGTGCCGCAGCGCTCGAGTATCTGCGAAACCCGGCATGTGACGACGATGATCGGTCTGGTGGAGGCGGGGTTGGGCGTGGCGGCGGTGCCGCTGATGGCGATGCCGGGGCCGGATCATCCAATTTTGACGCGGGTGCCGCTGACCGATCCGCAGGTGATGCGCAGTGTTGGCATCATCAAGCGCCGGGGTCGCACGCTGACCCCGGCGGCACTGGAACTGGAGGGGCTGGTGGTGGAAATGAAGGTCCAGCCGCCGATTATCAGCGCTTGACCGAGTCCAGTCCGGTGGCCTGCACGTCAGCTTGCGCGGCCGGCGCGGCGAGATAAGAGAGCAGCGCTTTGGCTTCTTTCGGATGCTGTGCGCCGACCGGAATCCCGGCAGCAAAACGCGTGACCGACTGCACCGATTCCGGAATCTTCGCGACGAAACTCACACCCGGCACTGGCAGCAATTCGCTGACCTGCTGGAAGCCCAGTTGATAGTCGCCGGTGGCAACCACCGAGCCGACCGGGATTTTCGGGATCATTTTTGCCTTCGGTTTCAGCTGATCTTCGATCCCCAGTTTCTTGAACAACTGCTGCTCGATGTAGACGCCGCTGGCGCTGTCGGAGTAAGCCACTGACTGCGCGTCGAGCAGGGTTTTCTTCAAGGCGTCGACGCTGCTGATGTCCGGTTTCGGCGCGCCTTCACGCACCACCAGGCCGATCCGCGAATCCGCCAGCTCAACGCGCGAGGCCGGGTCGACCTTGCCCTGTTTGATCAAGTCATCGAGGGCGTAGCCGACCATGATCACCACGTCGGCGTGCTCGCCGCGCGCGAGACGATTGGGGATCGCTTCGGGGGCTTTACCCATCGACGGGCCGAGGCTGGTGGTCAGTGTGTTGCCGCTGGCGGCGGCGAATTTCGGCCCGAGAATCTTGTAGGCAGCGGTGAAACCGCCGGAGGTCATCACGTTCAATTCCTCGGCCTGGGCCGCGAGGTTGAACGCGAGACCGGCGAGCAGGGCGGTGACAGTAAATAGTTTTTTCATGGCGAGTTTTCCTCAGGCCGCGACAGGTTGCAGACGACCACCGGCACGGCGGTACAGATAAAGAGTGGCGCACAAGGCACACAGCGCACCGATGCTCATCCAGTAACCCGGCGCAGCTTTGTCGCCGGTGTACTGAATCAGGAAGGTCGACATCGCCGGGGTGAAACCACCGAAAATCGCTGTGGCCAGGCTGTAGGCGAGGGAGAAACCGGCAACCCGCACTTCCACCGGCATGATCTCGGTCAGCGCCGGAATCATCGCGCCGTTGTACAAGCCGTAGATAAACGACAGCCACAACAGCGACAGCAACATGTGGCTGAAGCTCGGCGCCTGCACCAGGTACGACAGCGCCGGATAAGTCGTGGCCAAGGCCAGCAGCGACATGGCGATCAGCACCGGACGGCGGCCGATACGGTCGGACAACAGGCCGCCAATCGGCAGCCAGAAGAAGTTCGACACACCGACCAGCAAGGTCACCAGCAACGCGTCGGAGGTGCTCAGGTGCAGCACGGTTTTGCCGAAGGTCGGCGCGTACACGGTGATCAGGTAAAACGCGGTGGTGGTCAGCGCGACCATCAACATGCCGCCAAGTACCACGCCCCAGTTCTGACCGAGGGTGCGGAACACTTCGCCCATGCTCGGGCGGTGTTTGCGCGCGGCGAACTCTTCGGTTTCTGCCAGGTTACGGCGCAGGAAAAAGATGAACGGCACGATCATGCAACCGACGAAAAACGGAATCCGCCAGCCCCAATCGGCAATCACATCCGGCGCCATCCACGCGTTCAGCGCATAGCCCAAAGCGGCGGCGACAATGATCGCCACTTGCTGACTGGCCGACTGCCACGCGGTGAAGAAACCTTTGCGACCCGGCGTGGCGATCTCGGCGAGATACACCGACACACCGCCCAGTTCCGCCCCGGCCGAGAAGCCTTGCAGCAAGCGCCCGATCAACACCAGTGCGGGAGCAAACAGGCCGATGCTTTCGTATCCGGGCACCAGCACAATCAGGATCGTGCCGCTGGCCATGATCGACAGCGTGACGATCAAACCTTTGCGCCGACCGACATCATCGATGTACGCACCGAGCACAATGGCCCCCAGCGGACGCATCAAAAAGCCTGCGCCGAACACCGCAAAGGTCATCATCAGGGAAGCGAACTCACTGCTCGCCGGAAAGAACACCGCCGCGATCTGCGTGGCGTAGAAGCCGAACAGAAAGAAATCGAACTGTTCGAGGAAGTTGCCCGAGGTCACTCGGAAAATGGCGCCGGCCCGCGAGCCGCTGTGTGGGATTGAGGCTGTCATAGAAAAGTACTCCACCGCTTTTATGACGTGCGCGACGGGAGGGCGGCGCACGGTTTTTATTGAGGTGGATGGTGGCGCAGATGTAACAATCTGTTAATTGCATTGTTGGCATGGATTGATGTTCAGGGCGGATCAATGGTTTTTTTGGGGACACATCCATTGCTGCTGTAACGGCTGTTTATGGTTTCGCCACCCCAGCCCTCTCCCGGGGGAGAGGGAGCCGATTTCGGTTGGTTTTGAAACTTGCATTCGGCTCGGTATCGCACGTCGGCGCACTTCTGCCAAACACCTCGGTCAGTCCCCTCTCCCTCCGGGAGAGGGCTAGGGTGAGGGGCTCTTGATTTTGCTTTTGTCTCCAGGACACCCAAATTTCAATGACCTCTAGCGCCCACCCCCGGCAAAAAAGGAATGATTCCCGCCCCACGCAGTCGGAGTTGAGGTACTACCAATTCAGGAGGTTCACCGATGAACAGCAAAACCCTAATCGCCAGCCTGGCCCTCGTCGCCGGCATTGCCGGGATCAGCCCACTTGTTCAAGCGGCGCAAACCTCAAATGAACAGGCCGTCCAATCGCCGACCAGCGACCGTGAACTGAAGGTCAACGACCGCGCCCCGGATATTTATCAGCGCAGTGAAAAAGCCGTCGACTGGAAAGCCAAGGGTCTGAAAAAACCTGTTGATCAGGCGCAATGGGTACAGATCAATGACCAGTACGTCATGGTGATGATCACCAACGGCACCATTGTCGAGATGAAACCGGTCCCGCGTTAAACCTCCGGCAACAATCAGCCATGGACGGTTGATTGCAATCGAGCGCCGTTCGGGTAAAACCCGTGGGGCGTTTCGAGTGAAGGCAAGTCAGGAGCAACAGGTTGGAAAAGAAACCGCTGTACCGCAAAGAAAACACCACCGCCCACAATGTCTGGCGCAACAACCCCGGCGGGCACTACCGGGATCAACGAAACACCAAAGCGCAAAGCCGCAGCGAGGCCACGCGCGGCTCGATGCATGGCATCAAACACCACGGCTACGACTACACGCCGTTGTTTCGTTTTCTGTTATCCCGCGTCGGCGGTCATTGGGATGAGATTTTCAGCGAAGCGGTATCTCGCCTTGATCGGCCAGAGCCGGTGTTCTGGATGGTTGCCATCCACGAAGACGATCGCAAGGACATTGTGCGACTGGGCGAGTCGGCCTACTTCAACGGCCTCTTCGTCGATGAGCAAAAGCAGCTGCAAATCGTCAATCCGCAGCTGAGTGTCGAAGAGATGAAGCCTCATTGCCGTTGCTGCACGCATACCTTCAATGGCGTTCCGTTTGGCCTGCCTGCGGACTGATCGAGCTACTCGACCCGAACCTGATTCATCACCTGCCCACCCCCCAACCGATACTGATTATTGCCACTGCGCTTGGCCTCATACATCGCCAGATCGGCAATGTGCAGCAACCGGTCCATCGCCGTCGCGTGGTCCGGAAACACCGCCACCCCAAGGCTGGTGCCGATGTGGCGTTGGTCGTTGCCGATGCTGATCGGGGGCGACAGTTCGATGAAAATTTTCTGGCAGATGCTGCGGGCTTCGTCCTGCAAACTCAGGCTCGGCGACAGGTCTTGCAGGATCACCACAAACTCATCGCCGCCAATGCGCGCGACGGTGTCGGTGGCGCGCAGGATGCGTTTCAACCGTGTTGCCGTGGTGATCAGCACGCGGTCGCCGGCGGCATGGCCGTAGCGGTCGTTGATGGTTTTGAAACCGTTGAGGTCGACGAACACCAGTGCGACGCGGGTCTCGGTCTGCCGCGCGTGATCCAGTGCTTCGGACAAGCGTTGTTCCAGCACCAAGCGATTGGGCAGCCCGGTCAGCGGATCGAAGTGGGCGAGGTGCTGCAGGTAGCTGGCCGAGGCTTTTTCTTCGGTGATGTCGCGCACCACGCCCATCATCTTGACCACCGCATCGTGGTCGTTGTGCACCACGTTGCCGGTTTCCCGCAGCCAGCGAATCGTGCCGTCGGGCCAGACCACGCGGTATTCCTCATCATGGTTTTCGCCGGTTTCCAGGCAACGCAGTTCGCCTTCGCGCACCTTGGTGCGGTCATCCGGATGGACACAGGAACAGAACAACGCATAGGACGGCGTAATCTCGCCGATCTTGAAGCCGAACATGCCGTAAATCGCATCCGACCAGTACAGCCGGTCCGTGTCGACTTCCCAGTCCCACGTACCGATGCGCGCAAAGTATTGGCTGCGTTTGAAACGCTCGACGTCGCCGTCCTGCTGAATGTTCTGGCCGTCGGCGGCCCGTCTCAGCAGATCCCGGTAGTGCGCGAGCTGCCGGCGCAAACCGCGTTCGCGCCACAGCAGCAGGGCGATGATGGCGAGCATGCTCGCGCCCATGGCAAGGCTGATCCAGAACAGAGTCATTCGGGCGCTGCCAGCATGGCGGGTCGATCCGTGGGGTAGTGGCGGTTGGCTATGTTAATGCTTCAATACTCGGTTCCGATACCACGTTGATCTGCGCTGGCAGGTTGCCAATCACCGGCATTTCTGGGAAAACGGCGGCCGGCTGAACAATAGAGTGAATGTTATGAATGATGAACTGCAGGTAATCGATCTTCAGGTCGGCGAAGGCAAAGCCGCTGTCAAAGGCGCGCTGATCACCACCCAATACACCGGTTGGCTGGAAGACGGCAGCGAGTTCGATTCTTCCTACAGCCGCGGCAAACCTTTTCAGTGCGTGATTGGCACCGGGCGCGTGATCAAGGGGTGGGATCAGGGTTTGATGGGGATGCAGGTGGGGGGCAAACGTAAATTGCTGGTGCCGGCGCATCTGGGGTATGGCGAGCGGACGATGGGCAAGATCCCGCCGAATTCGAATCTGGTGTTTGAGATTGAGTTGTTGGAAGTGCTGACGCGGGAGGATTGAGGTGGGGGGCGTTGATCTGGATGAAGTCCGTTACTTCATCCAAATGCCGTCAGGGTGGATCAGGTGAATACGTCTATGTCGTCAAGCGTGTCTTCGATGATTCCTTGCAGTGAAGGGTGCGTTTGCTTGGCTGATTCGAGTGCCGCAAAAACTGTTTCAGTATCCAGCTCGCCATGTCGGCGAGCGATGTGCCCGAGTGCAGTCGCCGCAGCGGCCACAATTGCTTCGGCTGTGCTGGTGAGGTGTTTCAGGCAGATGTCCTGAGCCCATTTTCTATCGGTTTCATTCAGGCCAATGGATACGAGTGCGGCGATTACGTTTGCATCCTTGTCACTGGAAAGGAGTCTTATGGCCTCGTCATGGCTTATGGATGGATCTTGATAGATGAGGCTCACTTTGTATCTCCCAGGATTCTGCCTTTGTTGTCTACTTTTTTAGCCTTGATCAGCGCATTTTTCATATCTTGGTGAAGTTTATCCCATGGCCTTACGTGGCCGTGATAGACATCTCCACCTGTGCGATCGAAGACGACTAGCTCATTTGTTTCTGGATCAACTCCGATTCTACGTGGTGATGTAGGTTTGACCTGAACCGAGTTTTCTAGCGCTTCCTGACCATTGGTTGGTCCTTTACTTTTTATGGATGTATCTGTTTTGCCGTGGTAACTGGCTGCATCGAACTCAAGCGCCAAAACAATGTAAAGGGGTTTAATTCCCGAGTTTGGAGGAAAAACAAGGATGAAATCTCGGTACTCAGGCGGGTAAACCGGATTAACGATGATCTTGTCTGCTTGCTCAGTCGGCGGGTAAATCCAAATTTGGGGTATTCGTGGCGTGCTTTCCAACGGTGGAATTACCGTTGTCTTGGTGGGGTCTACGGCGGGTGTCCAGATCAATTTTGCGCCATTACCGAAATCTGCGACTTGATGGGTGCCTTGCTTCACGAATCGTACGACAGGAATCATCTCCCAATCGCTGCGCGTCTGGGTGTTGTACCCATATCCTTTCAAGGTGCCGTCGGCTTGTTGTTCTAAACGCAATCGGACACGAGTGCGACCTTTCTCAAGCGATTTAAGTTGTTCTTCTGTGTATAGCGAGCTGTCGCCCAAACTCGAAGGCCAAAGCAGAGCAACCATGCCGAGCAATGCACCAGCGACAACACCTCCCGTCACTGCACTTGCACCACTCACCGCACTTGCGCCTGGGCTTGCAGTGGTAGTCGTAGCTAATAGAAGCGTTCCTGCCGCAGCGGGAAAATTACGGCCTCCTACTTTTTTTAGCGGGATGTTCCCAGC
This sequence comes from Pseudomonas sp. AIG, assembly GCF_977020205.1. Taxonomy (NCBI): domain Bacteria; kingdom Pseudomonadati; phylum Pseudomonadota; class Gammaproteobacteria; order Pseudomonadales; family Pseudomonadaceae; genus Pseudomonas; species Pseudomonas sp. AIG. Next base: position 44,919 of record NZ_CDROCK010000009.1, read on the forward strand.
AGTGTCTCGCTCGCGGCCGCCCAACAAAGACAACTCTCCAAAATCAGCCAACTTCTCGACCGGAATAAATCCGGTACTACTGACATGGTTGATTACACCATCCGGAAGCTGGCAGCTTTTAGCGAACACGCAACCTTTTGCATCGGGCATAGGCTGTTGTGGTTGTTTGATTAGGCTATTTTCGTAGGCTTGCTGTCTGGCAAGCATGTCGTCATAGGCGGTTTGTCTAGCTTCCCGCTCTGCCAACTCGCTGTCGGTCATATAGCGGCTAGTGATGTGGTGTCCGTCACCGGCCGGTGGGTTTTGAACCCGAGGTCTGTCTGTCTTTCGCGCCATGAGCGTCCTTGTTCTTTCGTCAGAAAACGATGCGGACGCTAAATGAATGGACGTTTGATGGATGTAGGACGGGTCTGAAATTGCGACAGTTGTTACAAGTGTAAAAAATCAGGATGGGTACATCGGCAGGTACGCCAACTCGCTCGGGCCTTCCTATGGTCTGGTTTTCAGATATCTGTTAGCAGAAAGAACGCCATCGCGAGCAGGCTCACTCCTACAGTTGATCGCGGATGCTCATGGGATTTGAGTACACCGCAGATCTAGTGTGGGAGCGAGCCTGCTCGCGAAGAACGATCACGCGGTCAATCAGGCTGCGTACGCCATCTCGGCCAGTGTGTCGGCCACGGTTCTTTGCAGTGAGGGGAACCGGCGGGTTACGCGGCGCAGTGCGGGTAGCACGGCGTCGATTTCCAGTTCATCGAGTTGGGGAAGGACGGTGACGGCGGAGGCGACGATGGATTCGCGTTCGCTTTCAAAGAGCACCAGGCAGGTGTTCTGCGCCCAGCGTCCGTCCCGTTCGTTGAAACCCATCGCCACCAGTGCCGCGACGACTTGTGCATCGGTTTTGTTGGACATGTTTATTGCCTCAGGGCGGGTTCGATTTTGTCGAGGGCGCGGTTGACCGCGAGTTCGCCGAGCATGACCACTTGCTGGATGCCGAGCACGGTGTTGCGGTAGGGCGAGTCGAGCAGGGCGGCGAAGTCGCTGAGCATGACGCTGGCCGACGCCATGGATTCGCAGGCGTGGGCCATGAGGTCTTCGGCGCCGGTGTTAGGGTCGACGAGGAACATGGTGCTGGGTCTGCGCGGTGGTGAAGGCGGTGTGGGTTTCAGGTAATGGTCGAGGGCGCGTTCGGCGGCTTCGTGGAGTTTTCTGGAACCCGGGGTGGAATAGGGGGACGTTGGATTTGGATCGATTTCCGCGTCTGTTTCGGGCGGATTTGGCGTAATTTTGAACATATGCTGGGAAACCTCAATGAGGCTGACACCGTTCTGCGACTAAACATTAGGTGGCAGCTATACGCAGGTTAGTCGACCGGCATCCCAAGCATTACCGGCGCGCTCGAAAGCGCCCTACGCATAGCCGCCATTGAGTGCAGGCATGGAGATGCCAGACTGAATAACTGCTTGCAAGCTAGAGATGAAACCGAGCGACTAAACCCGATCACTGAACATTCAGTGACGCGAACCAAGTTACCGGCAGCTCCCAAGCCGCACAAGCCGGCGGATTCTGGCGTAGTTGTAGGCAAAGGCGCAAGGCGCTGTAGCCTTGTGGCTGATGTCTAAATGATGCTGCGTTTTACCCGGCGCTTTCGCGAGCAAGCTCGCTCCCACAGGGGAAACGCATTCCAAACTGTGGGAGCGAGCTTGCTCGCGAAGGCGCCTTCAAAATCACCTCAGGAATCGACCCTGACCTCACGCCCAAACCGCTCCCGATACACCGACGGCGGCACACCCACCACGCCTCGAAACGCCACACGAAAACTCTCCACCGACCGATAACCGCAACGCTCGGCAATCTGCTCGGTGTTATGCGGCGTACTCTCCAGCAACTCCCGCGCCCGCGCCAACCGTTCATGCTGCAACCACGCCTTCGGCGACTGCCCACTGGCCTCGGTAAAACGCCGCAGAAACGTGCGCTCACTCATCGCCGCTTCACTGGCCAGATCACGCACTTCCAGCGGTTCATGCAAACGCTCGCGCGCCCACTGCATCACCCGCGACAGATCATTGCGCGGCGTCGGGCTGACCGGTGTCGGAATGAACTGCGCCTGACCGCCGGTGCGTTGCGGCGACATCACCAGGCGCCGCGCCACCGAGTTGGCGACTTGCGTGCCGAAGTCCCGCGCCACCAGATGCAGGCAGGCATCGATCCCGGCCGCGCTGCCCGCCGAAGTGATCAATTGCCCGGAGTCGACATAAAGCACGTCCGGATCGACGGCAATCGCCGGGAAGCGCTGCGCCAGTTCCGCCGTGTAACGCCAATGGGTGGTGGCGCCATGCCCGTCAAGCAGGCCGGTGGCCGCCAGCACAAATACACCGGAGCAGATCGACAGCAATCGCGCGCCCCGGGCATGGGCCTGACGCAACGCGTCGAGCAATTCTTCCGGCACCGCCGCGTTGCGATCACGCCAGCCGGGAATGATGATGGTGCGCGCTTCGGCCAACAATTCCAGACCGCCGTCGGCCAGCACCTGAATGCCGCCCAAGGCGCGCATCGGGCCCTGATCGACCGCCGCAATGGCGTGGGTGTACCACGGGAAATCGAACTCCGGCCGGGTCAGGCCGAAGACCTCCACGGCAATGCCGAACTCGAATGTGCAGAGGCCGTCGTAGGCCAGAATCGCGACCAGACCTGGTGATGTCGGCATTTGGCGGAAAATTCCCGGTGAGTGTCTTGTGCGCCACTGTAGCCGCAAGCGGCCGCTCGTTAAAGTCTGCTCACACCCGTTCAGATAAAGGAGCAACACCCATGGTCAGTCTGGTTCGCGACATCCCTGCCGCTCCGTCGGCAATCGCCCTGATGCACTTCAGCAATCGTCTGACTTTCGAAACCGATTGTTCTGACGTGTTCAGCAGCCAGGAGGCCGGCGAGATCGATTTTGTCCTGGTCGATGTCCGTGGGCCGCTGGCCTTTGAGCGCGGGCATGTGCCGGGCGCGATCAATATCCCGAACCGTTTGCTGACGGCGGCAGAACTGGCGAACTACCCGAAAACCACGCTGTTCGTGGTCTATTGCGCCGGCCCGCACTGCAACGGCGCGAACAAGGCAGCGGTGAAACTGGCGGCACTGGGTTACCCGGTCAAGGAGATGATTGGCGGCGTTACTGGATGGCTGGATGAAGGCTTTCAACTGAGCGTTGAGCCAGTCGGCAAAACCGCCATCGGCTGCGAATGCTGACGTCCGTTTAAGAGAATTCCTGAGCAAAAAAAGCGCTTGTCCTACAGCCTTTGCACCACGACGGCGCACCCGTTGACACCGGTCAATCGGTGCGCCGATCTTTCATAAGTATTTGTCGCTTAAACACAATTTGCCCTGTGCGCGCCGCCATAGACTGCCGGCCACTTCGGTGTTTGTAGCCAATTGGCCATGACCGAACGCTGAATCGAAAGCTGCCAATAAAAGCCTCCGCACACAGGAGTTATAAATGAAGAAGCTAGTGATGTTCGGTGCCCTGGCACTGTCGATGTTGTCCCTGACCGCTGTGGCCGAAGACGCCAAGCCGATCCGCATCGGTATCGAAGCCGGTTACCCGCCATTCTCGATGAAAACCCCTGACGGCAAACTCGACGGTTTCGACGTCGATATCGGCGATGCGCTGTGCGCGCAGATGAAAGTCGAATGCACCTGGGTCGAGCAAGAGTTCGATGGCCTGATCCCGGCGCTGAAAGTGAAGAAGATCGACGCGATTCTGTCGTCGATGACCATCACCGATGATCGCAAGAAAAACGTCGATTTCACCATCAAGTACTACCACACCCCGGCGCGCTTCGTGATGAAGGCAGGCTCCGGTGTCAAAGACCCGCTGACCGAGCTCAAGGGCAAGAAAGTCGGTGTGCTGCGTGCCAGTACCCACGACCGTTACGCCACCGAAGTATTGGTGCCAGCCGGGATCGATCTGGTGCGCTACGGCTCGCAGCAGGAAGCCAACCTCGACATGGTTTCCGGGCGTATCGACGCGATGCTGGCCGACTCGGTCAACCTCAGCGACGGTTTCCTGAAAACCGACGCCGGCAAAGGTTTTGAATTCGTTGGCCCGACCTACGAAGACGCCAAGTACTTCGGCGGCGGCGCTGGCATTGCGGTGCGCAAGGGCGATACCGCGCTGGCCGAGCAATTCAACAAAGCCATCACCGAAATCCGCGCCAATGGCGAGTACAAGAAAGTCCAGGACAAGTACTTCGACTTTGATGTGTACGGCCATTAATACGCCGTAGAAAAAAGTGGCCCCGTTTGCGCGGTGGCCACTTTTTTTATGCTTTCTTTCTACTGATGGAGATCCCTGTGGGAGCGAGCTTGCTCGCGAATTCGGTTTAACATTCAACATCTTTATTGACTGTCAAATTGCATTCGCGAGCAAGCTCGCTCCCACAGGGATCTCATTGATCCAGATCTACCAGACTGCAGGAGTCTTCCCATGCAACGCATCGACCATGTTCTGCCCTGGAGCCACTTGGGCAGCGAGCGCTCGCTCAGCGTGTTTCGCTATGGCGCGGGCACCCGCAAGGTGTACATCCAGGCCAGCCTGCACGCCGACGAACTGCCGGGCATGCGCACCGCGTGGGAACTCAAGCAACGCCTCAATGAACTCGAGCAGCAGGGCCGTTTGCAGGGCGTGATCGAGCTGGTGCCGGTGGCCAACCCGATCGGCCTCGATCAACACGTGCAAGGCGCGCACATGGGCCGCTTCGAATTGGGCAGCGGCAAGAATTTCAACCGCGCCTTCGTCGAACTCAGCGCACCGGTCGCGGCGTTGATCGGTGCGCGTCTGGGCGCGGATGCCGAGGCCAACGTTGCGCTGATCCGTCAAGCCATGGGTCAGGTCTTCGATGAGCTGCCGGCCCCAGCCTCGCAACTGGAAGCGTTGCATCGTTTGTTGCTGCGCCATGCCTGCGATGCCGACATCACCCTCGATCTGCATTGCGATTTCGACGCGGCGATTCACTTGTACGCGCTGCCGCAGCACTGGCCACAGTGGCAATCATTGGCGGCGCGTCTGAAGGCCGGCGTGGCATTGCTGTGTGAGGATTCCGGCGGCAGTTCGTTCGATGAATCCTGCTCGACGCCTTGGCTGCGTCTGGCGCGGGCATTCCCGAATGCCGCGATTCCGGCGGCGAACCTGGCGACCACGCTGGAACTGGGCAGCATGGGCGACACCCGGGTCGATCAGGCGCAGGCCAATTGTGAGGCGATTCTCGGTTTCCTCGCCGAGCAGGGTTTTATCAGCGGCGAGTGGCCGACGGCGCCGAGCGAGTGCTGCGAAGGCCTGCCGTTCGAGGGCACCGAATACCTGTTTGCGCCGCACCATGGTGTGGTCAGTTTTCTGCGCAATGCCGGCGAGTGGGTGGAGCAGGGCGATGCGCTGTTTGAAGTGGTCGATCCGTTGCAGGATCACGTCACCACCGTGCGCGCTGGCACCAGCGGGGTGTTGTTTGCGCTGGATCGCGGGCGTTACACCGAGCCGGGGATCTGGCAGGCGAAAGTGGCGGGGCGGGTGGCGTTTCGTACAGGCAAATTGACCAACGACTGACGATCTTCACTGGATTCACTGGCCCTTTCGCGAGCAAGCTCGCTCCCACAGGGGAATGTATTTCCAATGTGGGAGCGAGCTTGCTCGCGAAGGGGCCATCAGCAGCACCCAACATGTTGATCCTCGCCGCAGGATGTTAGGCTCCCCCCGAACCCGACTCTCCGTGAAGGAAGGCTCTATGTTGAAGGTCTTTGCTCTCTTGACCCTGCTGGCGTCCAGCGCCGTGCAGGCGCAAACCACGTTGCAATCCGATCTGCCGCTCAAGTACATCGAGCAGGTGCACGCTGACGCCGAGGCGCGACCGCTGGTGATTTTTCTGCACGGCTACGGCAGTAACGAAGCCGATCTGATCGGCATGAAATTTCAGCTGCCGGCGCAATACAACTACCTGTCGGTGCAAGCACCGTTGTCGCTCGGTGAAGGGCGTTTCCAGTGGTTTCGCAAGAAAGGTGAAGGTGCCTACAACGGCGAGACCGATGATCTGAAGGTCAGTGGCCAGAAGCTGCGCGACTTTATCGCGCAAGCGGCGCAGAAATATCACACCACCCCGAGCAAGGTGTACCTGATCGGCTTCAGCCAGGGCGCGATGATGACCTACGAGGTGGGACTGCGGCCGCCAGTCGCTGTCGGCGGGATCGCTGCGTTGAGCGGGCGTTTATTGCCAGTGTTGAAAGCTGAACTCAAAGGCGAGCAGCAGCCGTTGCCGCTGAGTATCTTTATCGGCCACGGCACCGCCGATGATCGCGTGCCGTACCACGACGGCACCGAGGCCAATGCGCAGCTACAGAAGCTGGGCTACAAGCCGCAGTTCCATGCCTATCCCGGCGTCGGCCACAGTATCAGTGCGGCCGAGCTGCGCGACTTGAGTGGCTGGCTGCAGCAGCTCAATCCTTGAGGATGGTTTTCACCAAAGCATCGTGACCTTTCTTGTCGCTGGCGCGGGAGATCACCTGCACCAGCGCCATTTTCGTCCCGGAGCCGGCCATCAGCGTAGTGTTGAGGGTCTGGCCGCCGCCCTGGGTCGCGGTGCTGTCGACCTGACGCAGGCCAAGGCCGGTGCCTTTCTGGGTCAGGCTTTTTTCGCTGAGTTTGTTGAAGTCCGGCAGGGCCTTGCGTTGGTCGTCGATGAAGCTCGAGACGGTGCTGTCGAGGAACTGGCCGTCGTTGTCCTTGACGTGCTGGCCTTCGGGGATTTGGTTTTCAGCGGTAATGACCACGGTTTTTGTGGCCTCGTTGGTGTACATCGTGCCCTTGGTTCCGCTCGGGCTGGCCGGCAGCGGGTCGGCGATGAAACCTTTAGGCAGCACAAAAGTGAATTTGCCATCGAGCATCGAGACTTTCTCGGCGCTGGCTTTTTCCTTCGCTGCTTGCGCGTGGAGGGCGCCGAAACCGGCGAGGGCCGCCACCAGCAGGACGACGGCTTTTTTGCTCAACAATGACATGTGAATCTCCGGTGGATGGTCGCGCGAGGCGGGCGATCATCCCACGGAGGGGGGCGGGCGTTCCAGCGCGAATCGTCTGACCGGTTACTGCGCCTGCGCTTTCGCCAGTGGACGGGCCAACAGGCGTTTGGTCACGCCGAGCATGGCCACCGACACCGCAACGCCGACGGCAAATCCGCTCAGCCCCATGGTTGGCAAGGTCAATGCCGAGACCAGACAAAATGCCGAGAACGAATACATGCCGGTTGCCGTCGCCCGTAACAACGCGGCGGTAAATGCCGGGCCGCGCGTCTGTTGCGAGAACACCGCCATCACACTGCCTAGCACCGGGAACACCGCGAGCAAACCGCTCCAGCGCTCGCCGACGGTGCTGGCGAGCATCGTCACCACTAGCGTCAACGCGGCGCCGGCGATCATTCGCCAGATCAGTTTGTCCGACTTCGGCGCCGGGCCGTTCAATACCGGTTGCACGGTGGGAAACAGGTATGGCGATGCCAGCAGCGCAATCGCCGCCACTGCCACTGAAAACGGTAGCGACGCCGGGATCAACGACAACACCCACGCGATGATGGCCCACACCGACAGCGACGCCGTCAGCGCCAGCGGCCAATTCGTCCGTTGCGCGACCTGCGCGTAGGTGATGCAGAACGCAATCATCGCGAACATCGCCGATAACGCCGCCACCGCCGACTGCGCGGCAAACGCCGGACCTTGCTCAATGGCGAGGAAAAACAGAATCGGCCCGACCACCACCGGCAATCCCGACAGCCACCCGGCCACGCTCGGCCCCCAGCGTTTGCCCGCCAGGGAAATCAGCAGCAGAAAACCGGGAATCAGCAGCAGTTTGAGGATCAGCACGCAGGAGTCTCCATCCGTTGAAGGTTCGCCACGTTAGCATTGTCGATCGGCGATTGCTGCCTATGTGCGCAGTTTTTGTATACAAAGTGCCGGCGGCGATACCCGGCTATGCTTTGACTATCAGGGCTTGCCGGAGTCGATACCGCGATGAACAGAACACCGAAGGTGTTGCGCGGATGCTGCGGCATCGGCTTGTGGGCGCTGTTGCTGACGCCGACCTGGGCCAATTGGCAGGACGCCGTACCCGGTGCGCAGATCATCGGCACTGGCGATTTCAGCGTGTTCGGTTTCGATGTCTACAACGCGCGCCTGTGGAGTGCCGCGCGGCCCTTGGTCGACGGCCAGCCATTTGCGCTGGAGTTGATCTATCGCCGCAACATCTCCCGCGATGATCTGGTCAAGGCCAGCGTCGACGAAATCAAACGGCTGGCCGGTGCCCGCGTCAGCCCGGCGCAATTGGCCGGGTGGCAGGTACAGATGCAGCAATCGTTTGTCGATGTGCAGGCTGGCACGCGGATTACCGGGGTGTATCTGCCGGGGCAGGGTGCGCGGTTTTTTGTCGGTCAGCAGTTGCAGCACGAGATCAATGACCCGCTGTTTGCCCGGGCATTTTTTGATATCTGGCTGGATCCGCGCACACGCAGTCCGGAGTTGCGCGAACAGTTGTTGGGGGTGAGTCGATAGATTTTTTTGCGCTTCAAGGCTCAGGCGGAAACCTCTAAGCTGCGTCTTTCCGACTTGTTTCTGGATGTGTGCGTGAAATTCAGTTTGCCCAAAATCGCCACCGCGCCGTTTTGTCCGCCGGAAGTGGCTGGCAGTGTTGCGTTGGATCCCAACGCCTCGTTCTTCAAACGCGTGCTGCGTTTCGCCGGCCCCGGCTTGCTGGTGTCGATCGGCTACATGGACCCGGGCAACTGGGCCACGGCCATCGAGGCCGGTTCACGCTTTGGCTACAGCCTGTTGTTTGTGGTGTTGCTGGCGAGTCTGGCCGGCATGGTCGTGCAATGTCTGTGCTCGCGGCTGGGCATCGCCACCGGCCGCGATCTGGCGCAACTGTCCCGCGAGCGCTACAGCACACCGACCGCACGGCTGCAGTGGGTGTTGGCGGAAATCTCGATCATCGCCACCGATCTGGCTGAAGTGCTGGGTTGTGCGCTGGCGTTTCATTTGTTGCTCGGCTGTTCGCTGACCTTCGGCATCGCCCTGACCGCGTTCGACACCTTGCTGGTGCTGGCCCTGCAAAATCGCGGTTTTCGCCGTCTGGAAGCAATCATGCTGGTATTGGTCGCGACCATCGGCGTGTGTTTCTTCGTTGAACTGCTGCTGATCAAACCCTACTGGCCGGACGTCGCCCAAGGTTTCAAACCGTCGCTGGCAGCGATTGGCGAAGCGGCGCCGTTGTACCTGGCCATCGGTATTCTCGGTGCGACAGTGATGCCGCATAACCTCTACCTGCACACCTCGATCGTGCAGACGCGGATGATCGGCAAGGACCTCGCCAGCAAGCAGGACGCGGTGAAACTGGCGCGCATCGACACCATCGGTTCGCTGGCCCTGGCGTTGCTGGTCAACGCGGCGATCCTGATCCTGGCTGCGGCGGCGTTTCACCAGTCCGGGCACACCGACGTGGTGGACATTCAGGACGCCTACCACTTGCTCGACCCACTGGTCGGCGGCGCGCTGGCCAGCGTGTTGTTTGGCGTCGCGCTGCTGGCGTCGGGGCAGAGTTCGACCTTCACCGGCACCATCGCTGGCCAGGTGATCATGGAGGGTTACCTGAACCTGCGGATTCCGTGCTGGCAGCGACGCTTGATTACTCGCGGACTGGCGTTGATTCCGGCGTTTATCGGCGTGTGGCTGATGGGCGATAACGCGATTGGCAAGTTGCTGGTGTTGAGCCAAGTGGTGTTGAGTCTGCAATTGCCGTTTGCCTTGTATCCATTGATCCGCATGACTAATGACAAGCTACTCATGGGGCCGTTTGTGAACCGCTGGCCAACCCGGGTGTTGGCGTGGGGCTTGTTTGTGGTGATCAGCGGCGCTAACAGCTGGTTGATTTTGCAGTGGGCGGTTTGAGCCAGCCTTTGCAGTGACTGGGCTGGCCTCTTCGCGAGCAAGCTCGCTCCCACAGGGGTATTGGGTGTGCACAATGTTGTGACCACCCGATAACTCATGTGGGAGCGAGCTTGCTCGCGAAGACGGACTGTCAGGCGCCCGAGTCGCTGAACACAGGAATGCGCCCGTTGAGCGAAGGTCTGTAGTGCCAGTTCAGGCAATTCAGATCGATGCCCTTTGCGAGTATTTCCCGCACCGTCGCCCCGGCAATACTCATCGCCAACGCTTGCCCCGGACACTGATGTCGACCACTGCCAAAACTGAAACTGCGGCGGTTCTCGCGCTTCGGCAGAAACTCCTCCGGCCGTTCGTTGAGTGCCGGATCACGATTGGCCGAGGCCAGCAGCACCAGAATGACATCGCCCATTTCGACACGTACTCCAGCAATCTCACAGGACGCGGCGACAAAGCGCCGGGTGTTCTGCACCGGCGGATCGAAGCGCTGCACTTCGCTAAGCAGTGCTTCGATGGATTCGCCGCGCAACGCTGGCTGACGACGTAGTGCCAACAGGGTATTGCCGATCAGCCCGGCGCAGGCTTCGAACGTCTGCGAACAGAGGCCGATCAGGTTGGCGATCAGGATTTCCTCATCGCCGGCAAAGCGCTGCTGGATCGCGCTGAGGAAGTCGCTGGCAGGTTCAGCGAGCAACTCGATGAAGTAGCCGCGCAGGTGTTCGGCCGCTGAATCTGCCGCGGCCAATTGCAGGTCATTGCTCAACGGCGACAGGCAGGCGACGAAATCCGCCGTCAGCTCGCTGACTGCCCGGGCTTGCGCTGGCGTGAATCCCAGCAGCGCCGCGACCACAGACACCGGGCCACGAAACATGGCCTTGTACACTCCGTCGGCGTCCGCTGAGATCAGTCGTGCGGAGACCAACGTGTTGATGGCTTCAAGGTCGAGTGAGGCCAGCTCAGGCTCGATCGCAGAGCGCGGGCAGCGCTGGCGTTCACCGTCATTCATGCGCATCAGTTGGCCAAAGACTTTGCCGGCCATGCTTCCGGCAATCGCCTTGGGCACTGGCTCTTGCGCCGGACGCACGCAGCAATCAGCGTGGGCCAACACCGCACACACCGCACGGGCGCTGCTGGCGACCCACAGTTTCAGCTCCGGATGAAACGTCAGTCCACCGTCTGCGCGCAGTTCGGCGTAGTAGGGATAAGGATCGACATGCGTTGCGGCGCTGATCGGGTTCATGGTGTGCATCCTTGTCGGCGGGGAAAGTGTTGCTACTATCTCCACTGCGCAACGACGATGATTCGTCCGGGAGCGAACTATGCACGCAGAACATCAAGACATCGGCGTTTCCCAAGTGGCCGCCGCCATCGCCGAGCCGGCGCGGACGAAAATCCTCTGTTCGCTGATGGACGGCCACGCCCGCACCAGCACGGAGCTAGCGACGATCGCCGAAGTCAGCGCCTCCACCGCCAGTGCGCACCTGGCGAAACTCAAGGACCTGGCCTTGGTGCGCCTGCACGTGCAGGGCCGTCATCGCTATTACAGCCTCGCCGATCAGCGCGTGGCGCAGGCGCTGGAAGCGCTGATGGTGATTGGCCAGAACGCCGCGCCGACGTTCAAGGCGCATACGCCGGATCGCCTGCAATTTGCGCGCACCTGCTATGACCACATGGCCGGGACGCTGGCGGTGTTGCTGCATGACCGTTTGATCGAGGGCGGTTGGTTGGTGGTAACCGACGAGCAGGCGTATCGCTTGAGTGAGACGGGCGAGGCGTTGTTTCTTGGGCTGGGCATCGAAGTGCAGGATTTGACGACGCTGCGCCGTAAATTTGCCTGCCCGTGTCTGGACTGGAGCATGCGCCGGCCGCATCTCGGGGGTTCACTGGGCGCGGCGCTGTTGCAGACCGCGTTGAAGCGCAAGTGGGTGACGCAGGATCTGGACAGTCGGGCGCTGGCGTTGACGGCGGCGGGGCGCAAGGAGATCGGTGCGCGGTTTGGTGTTGAATTGCCGGTAGACGGGCAGATCAAAAGATCGCAGCCTGCGGCAAAGCGTGCACACCCGATCAATACCGACCGTACCGAATCCCTGTAGGAGCTGCCGAAGGCTGCGATCTTTTGATTTTGCGCACCTGACCGACGAGGGGCGCATTTGCCTCCTTGTGTCACCGCAGTCGACTCTATACTGTATATGCAAACAGTATAGAGCCCGCGCCATGCAAATCATCGACAAGCTGAGCATTCTCGCCGACGCCGCCAAGTACGACGCCTCCTGTGCGAGCAGCGGCGCGCCCAAGCGCAGCTCCGAGGGCAAGAGCGGGCTGGGCTCGACCGATGGCATGGGCATCTGCCACAGCTACACGCCGGACGGGCGCTGCGTGTCGTTGTTGAAGATTCTGCTGACCAATTTCTGCCTTTACGATTGCCAATATTGTGTCAACCGCCGCTCCAGCGATGTTCCGCGCGCTCGTTTCACCCCCGAGGAAGTCGTGGCGCTGACCATGGATTTCTACCGGCGTAACTGCGTCAGCGGGCTGTTTCTCAGTTCCGGCATCATTCGCTCGGCGGACTACACCATGGAGCAACTGGTGCGGGTGGCGAAGCTGCTGCGTGAAGAGCATGAGTTTCGCGGGTACATCCATCTCAAGACCATTCCCGAAGCCGATCCGGCATTGATCGAAGAAGCAGGGCGCTACGCCGATCGCCTGAGCGTCAACATCGAGCTGCCGACCGATGCCAGCCTGCAAGTGCTGGCGCCGGAGAAGGACATCACTTCGATCAAGCAGGCGATGAACACCATCTACACCGGCGTGCAGACCGTGTTGAACGAACCGCGCTCCGCCAAGTTCGCCCCGGCCGGGCAGAGCACACAGTTGATTGTCGGCGCCGACGACACCGATGACAGCACCATCCTCCACAGCGCCCAGGCCTTGTACGGCAATTTCCGTCTGCGCCGGGTCTACTATTCGGCTTTCAGCCCGATTCCCGACAGCCCGAAAAGCGTGCCACTGGCCGCGCCGCCACTGATGCGCGAACACCGTTTATATCAGGCCGATTTTCTCCTGCGCAGCTACGGCTACAGTGCTGATGAATTGCTCAAGGGACCGGGTAATCTGGCGCTGGACATCGACCCGAAACTGGCCTGGGCGTTGCAGAATCGCGAGGTATTCCCGCTCGATCTGAACCGTGCCGAAGCCTCCCTGATTGCGCGTATTCCCGGTATCGGCCTGCGTACCACCGAACGTCTGGTCGAGCTGCGCCGCCAGCGGCGCATTCGTTACGAAGACGTCGCGCGTATGCGTTGTGTGCTGGCCAAGGCCAAGCCGTTCATCATTACCAGCGACTACCACCCGCAGCAGGCCGAGGTCACCAGCCATCTGCTCTATCAGCAATTGCGCGACCGGCCGATGCCGCAGCAGATGGGGCTGTGGGGATGATCAATCTCGATTGCGATGATCTGTTCGACACCTGGCGCCAACAGGCGCGCTGGTTGCTGAGCCACGAAGTCGATCCGAGTCTGGTGAGCTGGGCCTCGCAAGGTGTGGGTGATCTGTTTGCCAGTGATGAGCCGGTGCCTGAAGGGCAGGGGCCGTTCCAGGCGCGCATTCCGCGAGCGTTGCTCGACACGCTGGAGCAAGCGTCGCGCTATCGTGGTGATCAACGCTGGAGCCTGTTGTATGAAGTGTTGTGGCGCGTCAGCCATGGCGACCGCACGGCGATGATGGCCGGGGACAAGCTCGGTAGCGAGTTGCAGCGACGGATCAAACAAGTCAATCGCGAAGCCCATCACCTGCATGCGTTTGTGCGTTTCATCGAGCGCCCGTCATCCAGCGCGGGCCCGCAATATGTGGCGTGGCATGAGCCGGCCCACGACATTCTGCACAGCGCCAGTGAGCATTTCATCGGGCGCATGGGCCGCCACCGCTGGTTGATCGCCACGCCGCGTGACGGGGTTTATTACGATGGCGAGCAACTGATTCATCAGCGGCAATGCCCGGTGGAATGGCAGCAGTTGGCGCAGAATGTCGACGATCCTCATGGAGATCTGTGGCTGACGTATTACAGCCACATCTTTAATCCAGCGCGGTTGAACGAAAAGGTCATGCAGGGGCATTTACCGGCGCGGTTCTGGAAGAATTTGCCGGAGGGGGAGTTGATTCCCGGGTTGATTACGCAGGCGCGGATGGGTAAGCAGCAGAATGGGCAGGCGAGTGGGATTGCTGATCGGCTTGGTAAACGGATAACGCTGAAAAGCCCCTCACCCTAACCCTCTCCCGGAGGGAGAGGGGACTGACCGAGGTGTTCTCGCGTACTACATCGACCTGAACGATCACGTCGAACTCAGGTTTTGAACGGCACAACAATCGGCTCCCTTTCCCCCTCGCCCCCCTGGGGGAGAGGGCTGGGGTGAGGGGGAAAAGATCTGCAGCCTTACCCAAAAAAAACCAACAACCACAAATAAAAAAAGCCCCCCACCAATCACTCGGTGGAGGGCTTTTCTACATCAGCACCCGTCAAATCAAACCTTGACGATCCAACCCGCTGGCGCTTCGATGTCGCCGGTTTGCACGCCAGTCAGCTCTTTGTAGAGCTTCTGGGTCACAGGACCCACTTCGGTCTCGCTATGGAACACATGCAGATGGTCGTTGTAGCTGATACCACCGATCGGGGTGATCACCGCAGCCGTACCGCAAGCGCCGGCTTCTTTGAAGTCCGACAGTTTGTCGATCAGCACGTCGCCTTCAACCACTTCCAGGCCCAGACGCGATTTCGCCAGTTCGATCAGCGACAGGCGGGTGATGCCTGGCAGAACCGACGGCGAGTTCGGGGTGATGAACTTGTTGTCGTGGGTGATCCCGAAGAAGTTGGCCGAGCCGACTTCTTCGATCTTGGTGTGGGTCATCGGGTCCAGGTAGATCGCGTCAGCGAAGTTGGCTTTCTTGGCTTTCGAGCCCGGCATCAGGCTGGCTGCGTAGTTGCCGCCGACCTTGGCTGCGCCGGTGCCTTGTGGGGCGGCGCGGTCGTAGCTGGAAATCTGGAAGTTGTGCGGGGTCAGGCCGCCCTTGAAGTAGGCGCCAACCGGGATGCAGAAGATCGAAAAGATGAACTCGGGTGCAGTGCGCACGCCGATGTTGTCACCCACGCCTATCACGAACGGACGCAGGTACAGCGCGCCGCCAGTGCCGTATGGCGGAATGAAGCGCTCGTTGGCACGAACCACGGCTTTGCACGCTTCGATGAACTGCTCGGTGTCGACTGTCGGCATCAGCAGACGCGCGCAACTGCGTTGCATACGCAGGGCGTTCTGGTCCGGGCGGAACAGATTGATCGAGCCGTCCTTGCAACGATAGGCCTTCATGCCTTCGAAGCACTGCTGGCCATAGTGAAGGGCCGTCGAGCCTTCGCTGATGTGCAGCACGTTATCTTCGGTCAGGGTGCCTTTGTCCCACTCGCCATCGCGAAAGTACGACAGATAGCGTTTGTCGGTCTTGATGTAATCAAAACCCAGCTTGTCCCAATTGATGCTTTCGTTACCCATGACACCCTCTATCACTGAACAACCGTCGAAACGGTTCAAGGCTTCTGACGTTTTTTGGATGGGCACAACAATACTTCATTCTTGAGCGGTTTCGCAGCCGGAATTCGCTCCACTGATCGTTCCCACGCTTGATCGTTCCTACGCTCTGCGTGGGAATGCCTCATCGGACGCTCCGCGTTCGGCTTTTGGGACGCAGAGCGTCCCCGGCTGCATTCCCACGCAGAGCGTGGGAACGATCAACGCAGCTACAGGTGCAACGCATGCCCGAGGGCACGCAACGCCGCTTCCTGCACCGCTTCACCCAGGGTCGGATGCGCATGAATGGTGCCGCCGATGTCTTCCAGTCGCGCGCCCATTTCCAGGCTTTGCGCAAACGCCGTCGACAACTCCGACACGCCAACGCCCACCGCTTGCCAGCCAACAATCACATGGTTATCCCGACGAGCGACCACGCGTACAAAGCCGCTTTTCGACTCCAGCGTCATCGCCCGGCCATTGGCGGCGAACGGGAAACTGGAAACGATGCAGTCCAGCCCCGCAGCTTTAGCCTCCTCCGGGGTCTTGCCGACCACCACCAGTTCCGGATCGGTAAAGCACACCGCAGCAATCGCCGTCGGGCTGAATTCGCGGGTTTTGCCGCTGATCAACTCGGCAACCATTTCGCCCTGCGCCATCGCGCGGTGGGCCAGCATCGGCTCGCCGCTCAAATCGCCAATCGCGTAGACGTTGCGCATACTGGTCTGGCAGCGGCTGTCGATCTTGATCGCCGCGCCGTTCATGTCCAGATTCAGTGCTTCAAGGTTCCAGCCCTGAGTGTTCGGTTTGCGACCGACGGCGACCAGCACCTGATCGGTTTCCAGGTTCAGGGTTTCGCCCTCAGGGTCGCGCACCTGCAAGGTGCCGTCGAAACCCAGCACGCTGTGTTTCAGATACAGCTTCACGCCCAGTTGCTTCAACGCGTCATGCACCGGTTGCGTCAGTTCAGCGTCATACGCCGGCAGGATGCGGTCCTGCGCCTCGACCACACTGACGTCGGCGCCGAGCTTGCGATACGCGATACCCAGCTCCAGACCGATGTAACCCCCACCCACCACGACCAGACGTTTCGGCACGGATTTCGGTGCCAGCGCTTCGGTGGACGAGATGATCGGCCCGCCAATCGGCAGCATCGGCAGATTGACGCTGGTCGAACCGGTGGCCAGCACCAAGTGCTCGCACTGGATGCGCGTGTCGCCGACATCCACAGTTTTACCGTCGATGACCTTGGCCCAGCCATGGATGACTTGAACCTTGTTCTTCTTCAGCAGTGCAGCCACTCCGGTGGTCAGACGATCAACAATGCCGTCCTTCCACTCGACGCTTTTGCTGATGTCGAGGCTCGGCGCGGAAACGCTGATGCCCAACGCCGAATGCTGGCTGTGATGTTGCGTCTGGTGAAACTGCTCAGCCACATGGATCAGCGCTTTCGACGGGATGCAGCCGATGTTCAGGCAGGTGCCGCCCAGCGATTGGCCTTCGACCAGAATGGTCGGAATGCCCAGTTGTCCGGCGCGGATTGCCGTTACATAACCGCCGGGGCCGCCGCCGATGATCAGCAGCGTCGTGTTCAGAGATTGCATGCGCGCCTTACTCCACAAACAAAGTGGCAGGTTGTTCGATCAAGCCACGAATGGCCTGGATGAAGAGGGCCGCGTCCATGCCGTCCACCACGCGGTGATCGAACGAGCTGGAGAGGTTCATCATCTTGCGGATCACCACCTGGCCTTTGACGACCATCGGCCGTTCGACGATTTTGTTCACGCCGACGATGGCCACTTCCGGCAGGTTCAGAACTGGCGTACTGACGATGCCGCCCAGCGCGCCGAGGCTGGTCAGGGTGATGGTCGAGCCGGACAACTCATCGCGGCTGGCCTTGCCGTTACGCGCGGCGTTGGCCAAACGCGAGATTTCCGCGGCGCTGTCCCACAGGCTGCGCGCCTCGGCGTGACGCACCACGGGCACCATCAAGCCGACATCGCTTTGCGTGGCTACGCCGACATGTACCGCGCCGAGGCGAGTGATGACCTGGGCTTCGTCATCGTAACGTGCGTTCATCTGCGGGAAGTCGCGCAGGGCAACGACCAGAGCGCGAACGAGGAACGGCAACAAGGTCAACTTGCCACGGCTGGCACCGTGTTTTTCGTTCAAATGCGCGCGCAGTTCTTCAATCGCGGTGACGTCGATTTCTTCGACGTAGCTGAAGTGTGCGGCACGCTGGGTAGCATCCTGCATGCGCTGGGCGATCTTGCGGCGCATGCCGATGACTTGAATCTGTTCTTCGTCGTTACGCTGGGCGTAAGCGGCGGCAACTGGTGCCGAAGCATTTGACTGACCTTGTGCCAGATACGCTTCAAGGTCTTCGTGCAGCACACGACCGGCCGGGCCGGAACCTCGCACCAAGCGCAATTGAATACCCAGGTCCAGCGCGTGTTTGCGCACGGCGGGGGAGGCGAGCGGGCGTTCGTCTGCTTCACGGGCAACCATCGGGCCTTGGCAAACGGCAGCCGGACGCGGGGCGGCTGGAGCAGGTTTGCTCTCAACAACGGCTTCAACTTTCGGCGCAACCGGTGCTTCTTTAACAGGCGCAGGTGCGGCGGACTCTTTCAAGTTACCGGCACCCTCGACTTCAATGCTGATCAACACACTGCCTACCGCCATCACTTCACCCGGCTGACCGCCGAGGGCAATCACTTTCCCGTGCACTGGCGACGGAATATCGACCATCGCCTTATCAGTCATCACGTCCGCCAGCACCTGATCTTCAACCACCAGATCGCCAACCTTGACGTGCCACTGCGACAGTTCTACTTCTGCGATGCCTTCGCCGATGTCCGGCATCTTGATAACGTGCGTGCCCATTCAGACCTCCATGACCCGTTTCAACGCCGCACCCACTCGGGACGGCCCTGGGAAATACGCCCACTCTTGCGCGTGCGGGTAAGGGGTGTCCCAACCGGTGACGCGTTCGATCGGCGCTTCCAGGTGATGGAAGCAATGCTCTTGCACCAGCGACACCAGTTCGGCGCCGAAACCGCAGGTGCGGGTGGCCTCGTGAACCACCACGCATCGACCGGTTTTCTTCACCGATTTGACGATGGTTTCCAGGTCCAGCGGCCACAGGCTGCGCAGGTCGATGACTTCGGCATCGACGCCGGACTCTTCAGCCGCAACTTGCGACACGTAAACGGTGGTGCCGTAAGTCAGCACGGTCACGTCCTTGCCCGGACGCGTGATCGCGGCAACGTCCAGCGGCACGGTGTAGTAGCCGTCCGGCACCTGGGCTTGCGGGTGTTTCGACCACGGGGTTACCGGGCGGTCGTGATGGCCGTCGAACGGGCCGTTGTAGAGGCGTTTCGGCTCAAGGAAAATCACCGGGTCATCGTTTTCGATGGAGGCGATCAGCAGGCCTTTGGCGTCATACGGGTTGGACGGCATGACCGTGCGCAGACCGCAAACCTGAGTGAACATCGCCTCGATGCTCTGGCTGTGGGTCTGACCGCCGTAGATGCCGCCGCCGCATGGCATGCGCAGGGTCATCGGCGCAGTGAACTCGCCGGCCGAGCGATAACGCAGGCGTGCCGCTTCGGAAATGATCTGGTCGGAGGCCGGGTAGACGTAGTCAGCGAACTGAATTTCGGCGACCGGGCGAAAACCATAAGCACCCATGCCCACGGCAACACCGACGATGCCGCTTTCCGAGATCGGTGCGTCGAACACGCGCGAGGTGCCGTACTTGGTCTGCAGGCCTTCGGTGCAACGGAACACGCCGCCGAAGTAGCCGACGTCCTGACCGAACACGACGACATTGTCATCACGCTCAAGCATCACATCCATGGCCGAGCGCAGGGCCTGGATCATGGTCATGGTGGTCGTGGTCATGGCGGTTTCCAACTGAATATTGTTGTTGTGGTCGTTCATGTCAGATCCCCAACTGCTGACGCTGGCGCTTCAAGTGCTCCGGCATCTCTTTGTAGACGTCTTCGAACATGGTCGCGGCGCTTGGAATCTGGCCGCCGGCGAGGGTGCCGTACTGTTCGGCCTGCTTCTGCGCGGCAATCACTTCGGCTTCGAGCTCGGCGCTGACGGCGGCGTGCTCTTCGTCTGACCAGTGACCGACCTTGATCAGGTGCTGTTTGAGACGGGCGATCGGGTCGCCGAGCGGGAAGTGGCTCCAGTCATCGGCCGGGCGGTATTTGGATGGATCGTCGGAGGTCGAGTGCGGGCCGGCGCGGTAGGTGACCCACTCGATCATGGTGGGGCCGAGGTTGCGGCGGGCGCGTTCGGCAGCCCAGGCAGAGGCCGCATACACCGCGTAGAAGTCGTTGCCATCGACGCGCAGCGAGGCGATGCCGCAACCGACGCCGCGTCCGGCGAAGGTGGTGGCTTCACCACCGGCAATCGCCTGGAAGGTCGAAATCGCCCATTGGTTATTCACGACGTTGAGGATCACCGGCGCACGATAAACGTGAGCGAAGGTGAGGGCGGTGTGGAAGTCCGATTCGGCGGTGGCGCCGTCACCGATCCACGCCGAGGCGATTTTGGTGTCGCCCTTGATAGCTGAAGCCATGCCCCAGCCGACCGCCTGAATGAACTGGGTGGCGAGGTTGCCGGAGATGGTGAAGAAACCGGCGTCCTTGACCGAGTACATGATCGGCAACTGGCGGCCCTTGAGCGGATCGCGCTCGTTGGACAGCAGTTGGCAGATCAGGTCGACCAGTGGCACTTCGCGGGCCATCAGGATGCTTTGCTGACGGTAGGTGGGGAAGCACATGTCGTCGATGTTCAGCGCGAGGGCCTGAGCACTGCCGATGGCTTCTTCGCCGAGGCTCTGCATGTAGAACGACATCTTTTTCTGACGCTGGGCGACCACCATGCGGTTGTCGTAGATGCGCGTCTTGAGCATGGCGCGCATGCCCTTGCGCAGGATCTCGACCGGCACGTTCTCGGCCCATGGGCCGAGGGCGTTGCCTTGATCGTCGAGCACGCGAATCAGCCCACGCGCCAGGTCGGCAGTGTCGGCAGGTTCAACGTCGATGGGCGGTTTGCGCACCGTACCGGCATCGGTCAGATGCAGGTAGGAAAAGTCGGTTTTGCAGCCGGGACGGCCCGAGGGTTCAGGGACGTGCAGGCGCAGCGGTTCATACGCTTGGGTCATGGCTTCTACGCTCGATCTTGTGAATTTCTTGTAGTGAGCTGGCAGTCATTCTTCGGTAGAAGAAATCTTGTCCTACAACAATCATAGGCGCGGGCAAGAAGAATATTTATCTCTGTTTCGTTGCGCTGGAGATGATTTGCAGATAGAAATTCTGCATAAACATAAAAAACAGGTGGTTTTGTCTCATGCGCAAACTGGACCGTACCGACATCGGCATTCTCAACAGCCTTCAGGAGAACGCGCGCATCACCAACGCCGATCTTGCACGCTCGGTGAACCTGTCGCCGACACCGTGCTTTAATCGGGTCAAGGCGATGGAAGAATTAGGCCTGATTCGCGAGCAGGTCACGCTGCTGGATGCCGACCTGCTGGGGCTGCACGTGAACGTGTTCATCCACGTCAGCCTGGAAAAGCAGGTGGAGGAAGCGCTGCAGCATTTCGAGGAAGCCATTTCCGATCGCCCGGAGGTGATGGAGTGCTACCTCATGGCCGGAGACCCGGATTACCTCATCCGGGTCCTGGTGCCGACCATTCAGTCGCTCGAACGCTTCATGATGGACTTCCTGACCAAAGTACCGGGTGTGGCGAATATCCGGTCAAGCTTTGCGCTGAAGCAGGTGCGCTACAAGACCGCGCTGCCGTTACCCGCTAACGGTTTGACGCTGGGCAGTTGAGCGTCAGATGTACTCATACTGGTAATCAAGCTCTGCGGTGAAGAGCGTTTGTTGGGCGGTAAAGGTTTGCGGCCAGGGCGCCAGTTCGTTGGCCGGATGAAAGATCAGCACGGTTTCGTTCATGTCCGCCGAGCCGGACTCGTTGGTTAAGCCTGGAGTGCCAGAATGCTGATGTTTCCAGCGCTCCCACAATAAGTCGAGGTAGCAGTGGTGCAGGAAGAAGATCGGGTCATTGGGTGAGGAGGCTTGCGCCATGCTGCCACCTATCCATGCATGTACCGGATTGTGCAGTTCGGTTTCCGAGACGTTTTCCCAGCCGCTTGCGTCCATCCAGTATTGCGTTCTGTTGAGTGTCGAGATGACTGTCTCTGCCGTGGGCAGTGCGCCGTTTGCCCCAAGATCTCGACGAATGCCGGTGTTACCGATGCCCTCATCCCAGACTCTGACTTCGAACTGCGATTGCTCTGTGGAAAACGGGCCGGCGGTGACGCGCTGGTCCTGCAGGCTGTCACCGTTTGGGCCCATGAAATCCGAGGTGAAAGGGTTGTCGGCGCCGGTCAGTTGCCAGTTCCAGTAGGGCAGGGTGATGGTCGGGTCATTGGCGGCGGCCTGCAAGGCCAGTTCGAACTGTCGGATCAGAATGCGATGCCACGGATAGAACAAGGGACTTCGATGCGGATTGGGTATCAGCGGATTGCTCCCGCCCATCGAATTTTTGTGGATCTGGACAAAATCATCGTAGCGGGACTGCTGCCCGGGTCGCAGCACGCTGTCGACGTTGTTCTTCAGCCTCAGGATGGCATCGATGAAGGCGGATTTCTGTTGTGGTGTCATGTCACGGTGATTACGACGAATATCCATATTGCGAAAACTCCATTGAATGTTTGCCCAATGGAGTCTGATCGCTGAGAGGATTTTCACCAGTTCATCACCATCGACAGCGTTCGTAGGAAAAATAATCCACAAACGGGTCGAGTGATTTTTTCCTATAGGGAATTGAGCGGAATCTTCAGGTAAACCACGCCGTTTTCCTCGGCCGGTGGCAAATTCCCCGCCCGCACATTGACCTGAATCGCCGGCAGCAGCAGCGTCGGCATGCCCAGCCCGGCATCACGCTGGGTGCGCATTTCGACGAACGCTGCCTCATCAATCCCGTCGTGCACATGAATATTGCTTTTGCGCTGCTCACCGACGGTGGTCTGGCACTGCGAGGCGCGGCCCTCGGGCGGGTAATCGTGGCAAACGTAGAGTTTCACGCTGGCGGGGAAGGCCAGCAGTTTGTGGATCGAGGCAAACAACTGATTGGCGTTACCGCCAGGGAAGTCGCAGCGTGCCGTACCCACATCGGGCATAAACAGCGTGTCGCCCACCAGAATCTGCTCACCATCGATCAAATAAGCCATGTCCGCCGGCGTATGCCCGGGTACATGCAGCGCAGTGGCTTTGAGATTGCCGATACGGAACGATTCGTTCGGGGCAAACAGATGATCGAACTGCGAGCCATCGACGCAGAACTCCGGCTCCAGATTGAACAGCGCCTTGAACACGTTCTGCACTTTGCTGATCGATTCGCCAATCGCGATCTTGCCGCCCAGTTCCCGGCGCAGATACGGTGCGGCAGACAGGTGGTCGGCGTGGGCGTGGGTTTCCAGCAGCCACTGCACCTGCAGATTATGTGCGCGAACGAAGGCGATGATTTGGTCGGCTTGCGCGGTGCAGGTGCGTCCGGCGGCGCCGTCGTAATCGAGGACTGGATCGACGATCGCGCATTGCCCGCCATCGGTTTCATAGACCACATAGCTGTAGGTCGAGGAGGCGGGGTCGAGGAAAGCTTCAATCTGCGCGGGCATGGACACCAACCTGAACGAGGAAAATGGGTTGCAACACTTTATCTAAAAACATAATGTTCGCAGCTTAAGTGACCTTGAAGGCATCGTGCAAATGCAATCCAGTCTGACCGAATGTGAAGTCGCCCAGCTGCGCGCCTCGGCCTCCAAGGCCTGCGCGTTGCTCAAGGCCCTGGCCAATGAGGATCGCCTGTTGATCCTGTGTCAACTGACCCAGGGCGAACGCAATGTCGGCGAACTGGAAAAGATGACCGGTGTGCGCCAGCCGACGCTGTCGCAGCAACTGGGCATCCTGCGTGATGAAGGCCTGGTCGCGACCCGTCGTGAAGGCAAGTACATTTTCTACGGCCTCGCCAGTCCGCAAGTCATTCAGGTGATGAAGACCCTCTCCGGGCTCTATTGCGGCGCCGTGCTGAAAAGTCTGGGCCATCAATAAATGCCAGCCATGACACTGGTTCAATGTGGGAGCGAGCCTGCTCGCGAAAGCGCTAGTCCAGTCAATACTTGCATCGACTGATACGCCGCCTTCGCGAGCAGGCTCGCTCCCACATTGGGATTTGTGGTTTGGCTCGAACAATCCTTGCGTGCAGCAAAAGGAACAAGCAATGAACGATCAACACTGGGGCCCATCCATCAGTGCAGACATCGTGGTCATCGGCGGCGGTACGGCCGGTATCGGTTTTGTCGCCAGCCTGCTCAAGCGTGACCCTGCGCTGAAAATTACCGTGATCGAACCGAGCGCCCAGCATTACTACCAACCGGCGTGGACGCTGGTCGGCGGTGGTGCCTATGACGTAAAAGACACGGCCAGGCCCATGCACAAGGTCATGCCCAGGCAAGCGAACTGGCTGCAAGCGGCAGTCACCGCAATCGACCCGGACAATCGCCAACTCACCCTCAATGATCAACGTACCGTCAGCTATCAAAACCTGATCGTCTGCCCCGGCCTGCGCCTGGCCTGGGAGAAAATCGAAGGCTTGCAGGAAAGCCTCGGTCAGCACGGCGTGACCTCTAACTACAGCTACCAGCACGCGCAGTACACCTGGGATCAGGTGCAGAAACTGCGCGGCGGCAAGGCGCTGTTCACTCAACCGGCGATGCCGATCAAGTGCGCCGGCGCACCGCAAAAAGCGCTGTACCTGTCTTGCGATCACTGGCGCAAAAGCGGCGTACTGAACACCATCAATGTTGAATTCAATCTGGCCGGCGCCGCGTTGTTCGGCGTGGCGACGTTCGTCCCGCCACTGATGAAGTACATCGAAAAGTACAACGCCCGACTGGCCTTCAATTCGAATCTGGTCAAGGTCGACGGCCCGGCGAAAACCGCGTGGTTCGAGATCAAGGACGCCGACGGCAACGTCACCCGTGTGGCGAAAAGCTTCGATCTGCTGCACGTGGTGCCGCCGCAGGTGTCGCCGGACTTCATCGCGCAAAGTCCTTTGGCCGATGCGGCCGGCTGGTGTGAAGTCAATCCGCACAGCCTGCAGCACCCGCGTTATCCCGAGGTGTTCGCGCTGGGTGATATCTGCGGCACCAGCAATGCGAAAACCGCCGCGGCGGTGCGCAAGCAAGTGGTGGTGGTCGCGGAAAACCTGCTCGCCCAGCGCAAGCAACAACCGCTGCCGCTGAAGTACGACGGTTACGGTTCCTGCCCGCTGACGGTGGAGAAGGGCAAAGTGATCCTTGCCGAGTTCGGTTATGCCGGCAAGTTGCTGCCGACTTTTCCACTGGACCCGACTGTGGCGCGACGTTCGGCGTGGTTTCTCAAGGCGACGCTGCTGCCGTGGTTCTACTGGAACGGCATGCTCAAGGGCCGCGAGTGGCTGACGCGTCTGTCCAGGGTCGACTGAGAAAACCTTATGTTGCTGGCAAGTCTGTTTGGCGTGGTGATGGGGTTGGTCCTCGGCTTGACCGGGGCCGGCGGCGGTATTCTCGCGGTGCCGGCGCTGGTCCTCGGCCTCGGCTGGACGATGACCCAGGCAGCGCCGGTGGCGTTATTTGCGGTCGGCAGTGCGGCGGCGGTCGGTGCCATCGACGGTTTGCGTCATGGCCTGGTGCGTTATCGCGCGGCGTTGTTGATTGCCGCGTTGGGTGCGGTGTTTTCGCCGTTGGGCATCTACTTCGCGCACCAGTTGCCGGAGAAAATCCTGATGATCCTGTTCAGTCTGCTGATGGTCATGGTGGCTTGGCGCATGCTGCGACGCGAGCGTCAGCAGGAAGGGCCGAGCGATCACGGTCATGCCAGTTGGGGTCAGAAGAATTGCATGCTCAATGAACAAACCGGTCGCTTCGACTGGACCGCCAAATGCACCGCTACATTGGCGGCGCTGGGCGCAATTACCGGGGTGGTGTCGGGTTTGCTCGGGGTCGGCGGCGGCTTCCTGATCGTGCCGGCGTTCAAGCAACTGACCGATGTGCAAATGCGCGGGATTGTCGCGACGTCGTTGATGGTGATCAGTCTGATTTCGGCAATCGGGGTGATCGGATCGTTTCACGCCGGTGTGCGGATTGACGGGCAGGGCGCGGCGTTTATCGTCGCCAGCATTGTCGGCATGATCATCGGACGCAAGCTCTGCGCACGGGTGCCGGCGCGGACGTTGCAGGTGGGGTTTGCCAGTGTTTGTCTAGTGGTGGCGGGGTATATGTTGTTGCGGGCGTAAAGCAAAAACCGCAGCCCATCAAGGGCTGCGAATTTTTTAACGGCTTACAACACCAAATGCGGCAACCACAACGAAATCGCTGGAATGTAGGTCACCAGCATCAGCACCAGAAACAGCACCGCGTAAAACGGCAGCAGCGCCTTCACCGTGCTCTCGATACTGACCTTGCCCACCGCCGAACCGACAAACAGCACCGCCCCCACCGGCGGTGTTATCAGCCCGATCCCCAGATTCACCAGCATGATCATGCCGAACTGCACCGGGTCAACGCCGATGCCGAGAATCACCGGCATCAGGATCGGCGTCAGGATCAGGATCAGCGGCGCCATGTCCATCACCGTGCCGAGCAACAGCAGCATGACGTTGATGCACATCAGGATCACGTAGCGGTTGTCCGACAGTGTCAGAAACGCCGTGGTGATCTTCGCCGGAATTTGCATCAGGGTCATGATGTAGCCGAAGCTCGCCGCGAAACCGATCAGGATCATCACGATCGAAATCGTCCGCACCGTGCGGTGCATCAGCTTCGGCAACTCACGCCATTTGTAGTCGCGGTAGATGAACATGGTGACGAAGAACGCCCAGAGCACGGCGATGGCCGCCGATTCTGTAGCCGTGAAGATTCCCGAGAGGATGCCGCCGAGGATGATCACCATCGCCATCATGCCCCAGAGGGCTTCGCCGACGATTTTCAACGCCTGGCGCATCGGGATCACTTCACCCTTGGGGTAGTTGCGTTTTTTCGCGAAGATCAGGCACAGCACCATCAGGCACGCGCTCATCATCAAGCCCGGGACGATGCCGGCCATGAACAGCGAGGCAATCGAAACCGTGCCACCGGCGGCCAGGGAGTAGAGCACCGAGTTATGGCTTGGCGGGGTCAGCAGGGCTTGCACCGAACCGCTGACAGTCACGGCGGTGGAGAAGTCCCGTGGATAGCCCTTGCGTTCCATTTCCGGAATCAGCACCGAACCCACCGACGCGGTGTCGGCCACCGACGAACCGGAGATCGCGCCGAAAAAGGTCGAGGCGACAATGTTGACCAGTGACAGGCCACCGCGCACAAACCCCACCAACACCCCGGCACACGCCACCAATCGACGGGACATGCCGCCCTCGGCCATGATCGCACCGGCCAGCACGAAGAACGGAATGGCCAGCAGCGAGAATTTGTTCACCCCCGAAGCGACCTGAATCATCACCGCCTGGAACGGAATGTCGATCCACCATGCCCCGATCAGCGCGGCCGCGCCGAGCGCGTAGGCGACCGGCATGCCGATCAGGATCAATACGATAAAACTGCCCAGCAGTATCAGAGCGTCCATTAAGCGGCACCTTCACTTTCTTCAACCAGGTCGAACTGCACGACGCGTCGTTTGCTCTGGTCACCGAGCAAGAGTTTTTCCAGCACGAAAATCAGCGTCAGCAAGCCGCCCACGGGAATGGGCAAGTAGGTCACGCCAACGCGCAGATCGGGCAGGGCTGCCATGAACTGATTCCAGGTGGACATGCACAGTTTGGCGCCCCAGATCGTCATGAAGATGCAGATCGCCGCCATGAGCAGCTGGGAAAAAATCGCCGCCGCGGTTCTCAGCTGTGGAGGCATGCGGTCGGTGAGCATGGCCACGGCCATGTGCGCACCGGCGCGGTAACTGGCGGCAGCGCCGATGAAGGTAAACACCATCATCAGCAGGATCGCCGTGGGCTCGGGCCAGCTCGAACCGGTGCCCAGCACGTAACGGGCGAACACGCCCCAGGGAATCATCAGGGAAATCGCCAGGACGGCAAGGCCGGCGACCCAGATGCACGTCATGTAGATCTTGTCGTTGATACGCAGCAGTAGATTCTTCATCGGGTTCCACCGTAACCGGGCGCGCCGCAGTCATCGGGCGCACCGGGCCTTGTTCATGGGGACGGAGCGGGAGGCGTTACTGAACGGCTTCGATCTTTTTGATCAGATCGGCATACGGCGCGCCGTATTTCTCACGAACCGAGGCGGTGGCGTCGTAGAAGGGTTTCTTGTCAACGGTGATGAACTCGACGCCGGCAGCCTTGAGTTTTTCTTCACTGGCGGTGGACTTCTTGTCCCACAGCACGCGCTCTTCGGCCTGGGCAGCCTTGGCGGCTGTCTTGACCTGCGCCTGTTGATCCGGGGTGAGTTTCTCCCAGGTGATTTTCGACATCACGATCGGCTCTGGCAGGATCAGGTGACCTGTGAGGCTGTAGTACTTCGCATTCTGGAAGTGGTTGTGTTCGAGCAGGGTTGGCGGGTTGTTTTCCGCGCCGTCGATCACGCCGGTCTGCAAGGCGCTGAAGATCTCGCCGGTGTCCATGGCGATACCGTTACCGCCCATGGCGTTCATCATGTCGATGAACATCGGGTTGCCTTGCACGCGGATTTTCATGCCTTTGAGGTCTTCGAGCTTGCGCACCGGTTTCTTGGTGTAGATGTTACGCGTGCCGCCGTCCATCCAGGCCAGGGCCACCAGGCCGAATTCGGAATTGGTGATTTTGTCGAGGATTTCGTCGCCCACCGGGCCATCAATGACCTTACGCATGTGCGCCTGGTCGCGGAAGATGAACGGCATGTTGAACACGTTCACATCCGGCACCACGGGGCCGACGATACCTAGACTGACGCGCGACATCTGCACCGCGCCGACTTGCATCTGCTCGATGACTTCCTTTTCCGAACCGAGTACACCGCCCGGGAAGTACTTGAAGGTCAGCTCGCCGTTGGTTTCCTTGGTCAGGGTCTTGCCCATGCTCTCTTCGGCTACGACAGTCGGGTAACCGGCGGGGTGAATGTCAGCGAATTTGAGTTCCAGCGCCTGAGTGGCACCGGCAAAGGTGAACATCAGTGGAAGTGCAGCGGCCAGCAAGGTGCGTTTGAAGTCCATGGGGGTGTCTCCAGTCTTGTTATTGTTGTGTTCAAGGCGCAGCGGTGCAGCAGAGGTGGGTGTTACAGCAAAGCGTCGAACATCGGCTCCGGCAGGCCTTTGACGTTGGGGTTGAGGGCGAACACGCCACCGGCCAGGGATTGCGGATCGTGGTCGTCGCCGGGGCGAATCGAGGTCACGAACAAGGTGTCCATCCGGCTGCCGCCGAAGGCGCACATGGTCGGTTTTTTCACCGGTACCGCCAGCGAAAAGTCGAGTCGGCCGTCCGGCGCGAAGCGGTGAATGAGGCCTGCATCGTTGGCACAGATCCAGTAGAAACCTTCGGCGTCCACGGCCGCGCCATCGGGCCGGCCGGGGAAGTGGTTCATGTCGACGAAAACGCGGCGGTTCGATGGCGTGCCGGTATCGGTGTCGTAATCGAATGCCCAGATCAATTGCACGTCGGGGTGCGAGTCGGACAGGTACATCGTCTTGCCGTCGGGGCTGAAACCGAGGCCGTTGGGCACGATGAAACCGTCGAGTTGCGCTTCAATCACGCCGGACTGCCCGGCGCCATAGCGATAGAGCCGGCCTTCGGGCGCACTCAGGCCCATGTTCAGCACCATGCTGCCGGCCCAGAAACGGCCCTGTCGGTCGCAACGACCATCGTTGAGGCGCATGTCTTCGCGGCTGTGCTCGACGCTGGCGAGCCGTTCGCTGTCGAGGCTGCCGTCGCTGTGTGGGTGCAGATGAAAGAAGCCGCTTTCCATGCCTGCGACCCAGCCGCCACGGCTGTTGCGGGCGATGCAGGCGAGCATTTCCGGGGTTTTCCAGGCATGCACATGGCCGGTCTCGGCGCTCCAGCGTTGCAGGCCGCCGTTGGGAATATCCACCCAGTACAGCGCGTTTTCCTCTGCCACCCAGACCGGGCTTTCGCCCACGGCGTTGCGGGCATCGACGATCAATTCGGCTTGCATACTCATTCCTTTGCGTCGTTGTCAGAGTGATCAGTCGCCGAACGGACCGGCCGCGACAAACGCGCCGCCCTGATAGATCCGCGCCGGGTCATCGGCTGCGGGCATCGGCTGCGCTTCGACTTTTTCGCGGAACACTTCGGAGCTGTCCTTCGCTTCGAACCCGAGGTGGCTGGCGAAGCGGTTATCCCACCAGACGTCTTTGTTGTCGGACATGCCGTAGACCACGGTGTGGCCGACGTTCGGCGTGTACAGCGCGCGTTCGAGCAATTGCGTGAGGTCGTCGAAGCTCAGCCAGGTGTGCATCATTCGGCGGTTTTGCGGCTCGGGGAACGAGGAGCCGATGCGGATGCTGACGGTCTCGATGCCGTAGCGATCGAAGTAGAAACTGGCCATGTCTTCGCCGTAGGACTTGGACAAGCCGTAGTAACCGTCGGGGCGGCGCGCGGAGCTGGCGTCGAGCTGTTCGTCTTGTTTGTAGAAGCCGATGACGTGGTTGGAACTGGCGAAGATCACTCGCTTGACGCCATGGCGGCGCGCGGCTTCGTAGATGTGAAACACGCCGCAGATGTTGGCACCGAGGATTTCTTCGAATGGCCGCTCCACGGAAACACCGCCGAAATGCAGGATCGCGTCGACGCCTTCGACCAGTTGGTGTACGGCGTGTTTGTCGGCCAGATCGCAAGGGACGACTTCTTCGCGATCATCGACGGCCGGGGCGAGGGCAGCGATGTCCGATAAACGCAGGACATTGGCATAAGGGCGCATCCGTTCGCGCAGGACTTTGCCCAGGCCACCGGCGGCGCCGGTCAGCAGCAGGCGGTTGAACGGGGCGCGGGGAGTGGAGGTAGATGTCATGGCAATCCCTTACACGATTGTTATTAGGTTTGTTGTAGGTTGTCGTATGACTGCGCCGAAGTATCGGTAGGGTTTCCGGAACTTGTCAACGCGACTTTTGGTGTAGATGACGGAAGGGCCAGTTCTCTTTTCGATCCACCGTTCCGTATTTGCAATGCAATCCCTTGTAGGAGTGAGCCTGCTCGCGATAGCGGTGTGTCAGTTGAGGAAGAGGCGGCCGACACACCGCTATCGCGAGCAGGCTCACTCCTACAGGGGTTTTGCGGCGCCTGGTGGTTACAACAACGAAATCGGATAACTGATAAAGATCCGGTTCTCGTCAAACTCGTTGGTGCTGAAGTCCCGGCGAATCGTCGCGTTACGCCATTTCACGTTGAGATTCTTCAGCGGTCCGCTCTGCACCGTGTAGGCCAGTTCCGATTCGCGGCCCCATTCCTTGCCGTCAGTGATGGTGCCGGTGTGCACGTTATCGCCGCTGATGTAGCGGTTCATCATCGTCAGGCCGGGGATGCCAAGGGCGACGAAGTTGTAGTCGTGACGCAATTGCCAGGAGCGTTCCTTGGCGTTGTCATAACTGGCGTTGTAACTGTCGTTGGCCAGCGTGCCGCCGCTGGTGCCGTTGACCCGCATCCACGCGTCGTCACCGCTGAGTTTCTGCAGGCCGACGTAGAAGGTGTTGCCACCGTATTTGGCCGACAGCAGGGCGAACGCGGTCTTGTTGTCGAGGTCACCGGCCTGGGCGCTGCCGTCTTCCTTGCCGGTGAAAAAGCCGAGGTTGGCGCCGAGCGTCCAGTCGCCCAACGGCTGGCTGTGGCTGAGGTTGAAATACTGCTGCTGGTAGATGTCGCTGAGTTCGGCGTACCACACGCCGACCAGCGTGCGTTTGTCGTTGAAAGTGTATTCGCCGCCGCCGAAGTTGAAGCGGTCGGAAGTGAACGCGCCACGGCCGTTCATCGACATGTCTTCCATGCTCGCGTCGTTGCGCGGGCTGTTGCCACGGAACTGCCCGCCGTAGACGGTCAGGCCATTGATCTCGGTGGAAGTGATCTGGCCGCCACGAAAGGTCTGCGGCAGCGAGCGGCCATCGTCGGAGCGCAGGATCGGCAGCACCGGCATCCATTCGCCGACCTTCAGTTCAGTCTTCGAGACCTTGGCCTTCAGCGCTACACCGAGGCGCCCGAAGTTGTCGGCCGGACGTCCGTCATCGTGGATCGGCAGCAGTTGCGTACCGCCCGTGCCTTTACCGCCATCAAGCTTTTGCGAATACAGCCCCAACACATCGATACCAAAACCGACGGTGCCTTGGGTGAAGCCGGATTTGGCATCAAGGATAAAGCTCTGCGTCCACTCTTCAGCCTTGCCCTGCGGATAGGCGGGGTTGACGAAGTTGCGGTTGAAGTAGGCGTTGCGCAGGTTCAGCGTGGCTTTGCTGTCTTCGAGAAAGCCTTCGGCATCGGCGCTCATCGGCAGGGCGAGGGCGAGGCTGCTGCAGCCGATCAGGCCAAGTGTGGAACGGCTGGAAAAGCGGGAAGGGCGGACGGAATTGCAGACGAGTGTGCTCACTGTGACGCTCCCTGTTTCGTTTGTTGTTTTTATTATTTGTCATACGTCGTCGTACAACGATGGTGCGGATATTTCCTAGGTTTTCCGGGAATGTCAACAGCAAGTTGTGCGATGACTTCGGTCATCACACAGAACCCTTGTAGGAGTGAGCCTGCTCGCGATAGCGGTGTATCAGTCGACATTTCCATCATTGATACAACGCGATCGCGAGCAGGCTCACTCCTACAAGGGATCTGTGTTGTCTATGGGATGTGTGTTGCCGGCGAATTTGCGGCAAACTTCACTCACCCTCCGCACAAGGCCTTTCAATGGATCAATACGCCCCGCGTAACTGGCAGCCGCACGAAAAGCCCAGTCTGCCCGGTTCCCCGTCGACGCCGTTGCACTCCAACCCCAAGCGCCTGGCCTATGCGCTGGTCGGCGTACTGGTGGCGGTGACCGGTGGCTTGGGCAACTCGCTGGTGGTCGCCAACCTGCCTTACCTGCAAGGTGCACTTGGCGCGACCACCGCAGAAATGGCCTGGCTGCCGGCGGCGTATGTGATGACCAACGTGTCGATGAACCTGCTGCTGGTGAAGTTTCGCCAGCAGTTCGGTTTGCGTGCATTCACCGAGGTGTTTCTGGTGCTTTACGCGCTGGTGACTTTCGGCCACCTGTTCGTCAACGACCTGAATTCGGCGGTGGCGGTGCGCGCGGCCCACGGCATGGTCGGCGCGGCGCTGAGTTCGCTGGGCCTGTATTACATGGTCCAGGCGTTCCCGGCGAAGTGGCGGCTGAAGGCGCTGGTGCTCGGCCTCGGCACTTCCCAACTGGCGCTGCCGTTGGCGCGATTATTTTCCGAAGACTTGCTGCAGATTGCCGAATGGCGCGGCTTGTACCTGTTCGAACTGGGCATGGCACTGCTCTCGCTAGGCTGCGTATTGATGCTCAAGTTGCCGCCGGGCGACCGCTTCAAAACCTTCGAAAAACTCGATTTTCTCACCTTCGCCATTCTCGCCACCGGCGTGGCGCTGCTGTGTGCGGTGTTGTCGCTGGGGCGGATTGACTGGTGGCTGGAGGCCAACTGGATCGGCTACGCGCTGGCCGCCTCGATTGCCTTGATCCTCGCCGGTCTGGCGATCGAACATAACCGCAGCAACCCGCTGCTGATGACCCGTTGGCTGGGCAGCGGGACGATGATCCGGCTGGCGCTGGCGGTGACCCTGATTCGCATGGTCACCTCGGAGCAGTCCACCGGTGCGGTCGGTTTCATGCAGAACCTGAACATGGGCTATGAGCAGTTGCACAGCCTGTACGTGGTGATGCTGATTGGCAGCGTCGCGGGGTTGTTGACCAGCGCACTGACGATCGACCCCAAGCACTTGCTGATGCCGCTTATTATCTCGCTGGGTCTGATGGCCACCGGGTCGGTGATGGACAGTTTTTCCAATAATCTGACTCGCCCGGAAAATCTCTATTTCAGTCAGTTCCTGCTGGCCTTCGGCAGCACATTTTTCCTTGGCCCGACCATGGTCTTCGGCACCCGTAACGTGCTGACCAATCCGCGCAATCTGGTGAGCTTTTCCGTTTTGTTCGGGATCTGCAACAACCTCGGTGGCCTGCTCGGTGCCGCACTGCTGGGCACCTTTCAGATCGTCCGGGAAAAATTTCATTCCAGTCACATCGTTGAGCACCTGACGCTGTCTGACCCTTTGGTGGCGGCACGCGTGCAGAGCGGCGGCTCGGCGTACGGCTCGCTGTTGGCTGACCCGAGTCTGCGCAACCTGGCGGGGATTCGCAGCCTGGCCAACGCCGCCACCCGTGAGGCCAACGTGCTGGCCTACAACGATGTGTTCATGCTGATCGCCGTGATTGCGGTGTTGACCATGATCTGGCTGTCCATTCGTGCGCTGTGGCTGATCAGCACCACCCAAGCCGTCGCCCCATCCCCACCTTCCAGCGGTGCCACTTCTTCATGACCGAACCGACCACCACAACCACCAATGCCATTGCCGCCACGCCCGAAGGTGTGGCGCCGCCGTCATCGCCGAACACCGAGCCACGCTCGTTGCGCGTGCGGATTATTTCTTCCATGGGCTTCGCGGCGATTGCCATCGTTGGCGTGTTGATTGTGCTTTATGCCTGGCAATTGCCGCCGTTCAGCAGCGCGGTCGAGACCACTGAAAACGCCTTGATTCGCGGGCAGGTGACGATCATCGGCCCGCAACTCGCCGGTTATGTCTACGAAGTGCCGGTGCAGGATTTCCAGTACGTGAAGGCCGGGGATCTGCTGGTGCGTCTGGACGATCGCATCTATCAGCAGCGTCTCGATCAGTCGCTGGCGCAACTGGCGGTGCAGAAGGCTGCATTGGCCAATGTGGTGCAGCAACGCAACAGCGCCGAGGCGACGATCAAATTGCGTCAGGCCGTGCAGGCCGACAGCGAAGCGCAGTTGCGCAAGAGCGAGGCGGATCTGCGGCGGAATCAGGAACTGGTGCGCGACGGTTCGGTGTCCAAGCGTGAGATGGATGTAGCGTTGGCGGCGAATGCGCAAAGTGTTGCGGGGGTGGCGCAGGCCAAGGCCAATCTGGAAATCGCCCGTCAGGATCTGCAAACGGTGATCGTCAATCGCGGCTCGCTGGAAGCCGCAGTGGCCAGCGCGGAAGCAGCGGTGCAACTGGCGCGGATCGACCTTTCGAACACGCGCATCGTTGCCCCGCGTGACGGCCAGCTCGGGCAGATCGGCGTGCGCCTCGGCGCCTACGTCAACTCCGGCGCGCAGTTGATGGCGCTGGTGCCGAACCAGAAATGGGTAATCGCCAACATGAAGGAAACCCAGATGGACAATGTGCGCGTCGGGCAACCGGTGCGCTTCACTGTCGATGCGTTGAACCACCGCCGATTCACCGGGCATGTGCAGCATATTTCGCCGGGGACGGGGTCTGAATTTGCCCTGTTGCAGGCGGACAATGCCACTGGCAACTTTGTGAAAATCGCCCAGCGCGTGCCGGTACGAATCACTATTGATGCGGATCAGCAGGAAGAGGAACGGTTGCGGCCGGGGATGTCGGTGGTGGTCAGCATCGACACCGCCGCCGGCGACACCCAACCCCACTGATTCACACAATTCCCCTGTAGGAGTGAGCCTGCTCGCGATAGCGGTGTGTCAGTTAGGGATATTTGACTGACACACCGCTATCGCGAGCAGGCTCACTCCTACATTGGATCTCCATGATCTTTAGATTGTGATCATCGGGGGCAGGGTGCCGAGCAGCGAGACGGCCGCCACCGCGCCGATGCCGAGCAACCACTCCAGCATCACACTGCGCCTGATTGCGCCCATCCGCTGTTCGCAATCATCCATGCGCAAGCGGTTGAACAGCGCCAGCCCAAGCATGCCCAGCACGATCAGCGCCTTGATCAACAGAATCAACGCAAACCCGCTGAACAACGGCGTCGGCCACCACTGACCGGTCAGCACGCGCATGTTGATCAAACCGGTGATCAGCAGCCCCGCGACCAGCGCATAACCGACGCTGCTGAAACGCCGCAAAACCTCGCGCATCGGTTCACTCGGCTGACGCAAAATCATCACCAGCAGTAACAACCCGCCGAGCCACGCCGCCACGCAGGTCAGATGCACGATCTGGTTGAGAATCAGCAACTGCCCGCTCACACCATCGAGCATGGCGCCATGCCCGACCGGTGCCAGGGTCGCCAGCAACACCGCGCCCAAGCCCAAACGCAACGGCATGCTCAAACGCCAAGGTGTGAACAGCAACGCCAGCAGCACCGCGTTGATCAGCAGATGCCAGCGCCACACCTGACCAAAAAACGTATGGCCCAGCACCAGCGCAACCGTGTCCGGATCAAATGCCGCCGCTGCCGAACCGGCCATGCTCGCGGTGATCAACAGCGCCCAGACAACCCCGCTGACCAGCGCAACAGCAGCCAGCCAACGCGCCAGTCGCGCCAGGTGCAGATCCACTTGCGGCGCTTCATCCTTGAGCAGCAACGGCCTGAACAGCCAGGCCCCGAACAGCATCAACACCACGATGAAATGCACAAAGCGGCACAGCACCAGCGCTTCACTCATGAATTACTGGCCCACCTTGAACTGATAAGCACCTTCGCTTTTGTGCGTATCGACTGAAACGGCGTGCCATTCGACTTTGTACTCGCCGGCCGTCAGCGGAGCGGCGGGGGTGACGATCAGAGTTTTCTTGTCGTTTTCAGTGGTCAGGGCTTTGACCGCGACCGGTGCGCCATCCTTGGTCACGGTGACTTTGGTGAAACTGGCCTCGACGCCCTCGGAAAAGGTCAGGCGCAAATCGGCGGGAGCAGCGACGGTGCTGTCGGCGGCCGGGGTCTGGCTTTTCAGGTGGGCGTGGGCAAATACGGAAGATGCGGCGAACAGCGAAGCGAGCAGGGCAGTGGTGGTCAGGACGTTCTTGAACAGCATCGCAAATACCTCTGAGGCAGGATCGAAGAACCGTCAGTTTAGCCATCCGCTCACGCCAGTACGAAGTTTTGTTTGCAGCGGTCGCCCGCGCACCAGAGCGGATGCTAGTCTTGGGCAACGCTGTTGTCAGGGAGCCCTCATGGGCAATCACAAGATCGAGATTCGTCGCAATAACGTCGAGAAAATCCTCCTGGCGGCGGAAAAAGTCTTCGCCGAAAAAGGCTTCGGCGGCACCGCCATGGCCGACATCGCGGCTGAAGTGCAACTGCCGCGTTCCAACCTGCATTACTACTTCTCAACCAAGAGCGAGCTGTACAGCGCGGTGCTGTTCGACCTGCTGGAAGTGTGGAAACAGGATGCGCTGTGTTTCGAGATGTTCGACGATCCACGGGTGGTATTGAGCAGCTACATCCGCGCCAAGATGAATCATTCGCGCAGTCGTCCGTACGGTTCGAAAGTCTGGGCCAACGAAATCATCCACGGCGCGCCGACCTTGGGCGAGGCGCTGGATGTGAGTCTGTATGACTGGGCGAAGATGAAGGAAGCGAAGATTCGCCAGTGGGTCGAGGACAAGCGGATTTTGCCGGTGGAACCGTCGAGTCTGCTGTACATGATCTGGGCGTCGACGCAGCACTATGCCGACTTTGATCATCAGGTGAATATTCTCAATGAGCATCAGCCGTTGTCGGACATGCAGTTTGAGCGGGCGGTGCAGACGGTGACGAGTGTGATCTTGCGTGGGATCGGGTTGGAGCCCTAAGTCAAAAGATCGCGGCCTGCGGCAGCTCCTACATGATCGTTCCCACGCTCTGCGTGGGAATGCCTCCAGGGACGCTCCGCGTTCCAATGGGACGCAGAGCGTCCCGGGCTGCATTCCCACGCAGAGCGTGGGAACGATCAGTCAAACCGCAACATGATAGGGATTGCGCGGATCATGATTCCAGTCCAGAAACGGCTTCCCAGTCTCCATCGGTACCATCTCGATACAATCCGCCACCGGGCAGGTGATCTGGCACAGATTGCAACCCACACACTCCTCATCGATCACTTCATATTTATGCGTACCGTCCGCCTGTTTCAGACTGCTGATCGCCTGGTGTGAAGTGTCCTCACATGCAATATGGCAACGCCCGCAACCAATGCACGCCTCCTGATCTATCTTCGCAATGACCTGATAGTTGATATCGAGGTACTTCCAGTCCGTGGTATTGCCCACCGCACGCCCGGAAAACTCACTGATGTTGGCGTAACCCTGACTGTCCATCCACCGCGACAGCCCATCCTTCATCTCCTCGACAATCCGAAAGCCATGCAGCATCGCCGCCGTGCACACCTGCACCGCGCCGCTGCCCAGCGCCATGAACTCCGCCGCATCACGCCAACTGCCGATGCCGCCAATGCCGCAGATCGGCAAGCCCTGGGTCTGCGGGTCGCGGGCGATTTCGGCGACCATGTTCAGCGCAATCGGCTTCACCGCTGAACCGCAATAACCGCCATGGGTGCTTTTGCTGCCGACGGTGGGCAGGGCGACCATGTGCTCCAGATCGACACTGGTGATCGAGTTGATCGTATTGATCAGCGACACCGCATCGGCGCCCCCACGATAGGCCGCGCGGGCAGCGACGCGGATGTCGGTGATGTTCGGCGTCAGTTTGACGATCACCGGCAGCGAGCAATAAGTCTTGCACCAGCGCGTGACTTGCTCGACGTACTCCGGCACCTGACCGACCGCCGCGCCCATGCCCCGTTCGGGCATGCCGTGTGGGCAACCAAAGTTCAGCTCGATACCGTCAGCGCCGGTGGCTTCCACCAGCGGCAGAATGTGTTTCCACGATTCCTCCACGCACGGCACCATCAGCGAGACGATCAGCGCGCGATCCGGCCAGTCCTTCTTCACCTGAGTGATTTCGCGCAGGTTGATTTCCAGCGAGCGGTCGGTGATCAGCTCGATATTGTTGATGCCGAGCACTTCACGGTTGTTGCCGTAATGCGCCGAATAACGCGACGACACGTTGACCGCTGCCGGGTCCTCCCCAAGGGTTTTCCAGACCACGCCACCCCAGCCCGCTTCAAAGGCACGGACGACGTTGTAGGCCTTGTCGGTGGGTGGCGCGGAGGCCAGCCAGAACGGATTCGGCGCTTTGATGCCAGCGAAGACAATCGACAGATCGGCCATTTACGCAGCCTCCACGTTAAGCATCAGTTGAGCGTTGATCGCCTCGGCGGCGCGTTTGCCGTGCTGCACGGCTTGCACGGTGAGGTCCTGATCGAGGCTGGTGCAGTCGCCGCCGGCATACACACCGGGGATGCTGGTGCGCAGGTTTTCATCGACCTGAATGCGTTCGCCCTGGCGCTTGAGTTCGCGGGCTAGCGGGTCGGCGAGGGCGCTGCCGTCGAACGCCTGGCCGATGGCTTTGAAGATCGCATCGGCGGCCAGTTCGAAGGTTTCGCCAGTGGTTTGCAGGCGACCGTCGACCAGATCGGTGCGAGCGAAACGCATGCCGCGCACCTGGCCCTGATCGTCGAGTAATACTTCTTCCGGTTGTGCCCAGGTCAACAGGCGCACCTGATTGGCTTTGGCGATGTCCTGTTCATGACCGGTGGCGCCCATGTCCGCCGCGCCACGCCGATACACCAGATTGACGTCGCGGGCACCGAGGCGGGCCATCTGCACGGCCATGTCGATCGCCGTGTTGCCGGCACCGAGGACAATGCAGCGCTCGGCCAGCGGCAGTTGCGTGAGGTCATCGGCCTGGCGCAGTTCGCGGATGTAATCGGTGGCGGCGAGCAGGCCCGGGGCATCTTCGTGAGGCAGGCCGAGTTGCTTGCTGGCATTGAGGCCAAGGCCGAGGAACACCGCGTCGAACTGTTGATGCAGCTCGCTCAGCGTCAGATTCTCGCCAAGCTTTTGCCCATGACGGATTTCAATGCCGCCAATTTGCAGGAGGAAATCCAGTTCCTTCTGCGCGTAGTCGTCGACCAGTTTGTACTTGGCGATCCCATATTCATTGAGGCCGCCAGCCTTCTCCCGAGCTTCGAAAATCACCACGTCATGGCCGTGCATGGCACTGCGATGCGCACAGGACAAACCGGCCGGCCCGGCACCGACCACGGCGATGCGTTTGCCAGTCGCTGCGGCGCGCTGAAACGGGTGTTCGCTGAAGTGTGCATTGTCGACGGCGTAGCGTTGCAGCAGGCCGATCAGCACCGGTGCGCATTCGTGAGCGTTGTTGCGCACGCAGGCTTGCTGGCAAAGGATCTCGGTTGGACAGACTCGGGCGCAACTGCCACCGAGGATGTTCGCCGAGAGGATTTTCTGCGCCGCACCGGGGACGTTGTCCTGGTGAATATTGCGGATGAACGAGGGGATATCGATCTCGCTCGGGCACGCATTGACGCACGGCGCGTCGTAGCAATACAGGCAGCGCGAGGCTTCCAGATGCGCTTGCCGATCGTTGAGCGGCGGCGCCAGATCGGTGAAATGCCCGGCGAGGGCGGCCGCGCTTTCGTGCGGGTGGGGGAGATGGTTCAGGGTCTCGATCACGGTTTTTTGCCTCACGGTTATTGAGGTTCTCTGCCTCTATCGGGCAGTGGTTGATCGTTCCCACGCTCTGCGTGGGAATGCCTCTAGGGACGCTCTGCGTCCAGTGACGCGGAGCGTCACGGGCTGCATTCCCACGCAGAGCGTGGGAACGATCATTTATGAGGCCGAAGGCCTGGATTTCAGCGTTTCACAGCAACTGGCTTATGTTGCTCAGCCCGCTTGCTCAGCAAATCAAACACCGCCGGATACGCCGGCCGTTCGATGTACCGCCCGGCGCCGCGCTCGGCGCGCAGGTCGCCATCGGCCCAGACCACCCGGCCCTGGCTGACGGTATGGCTCGGCACGCCGCGCACGGTCTTGCCTTCGAAGATGTTGAAGTCCACCTGCTGATGGTGGGTCTTGGCGGAAATGGTGCGGGTGCCTTGCGGATCCCACAGCACCAGGTCGGCGTCGGCACCGACGCGAATCGCACCTTTGCGCGGATAGAGATTGAAGATCTTCGCGGTGTTGGTGGAGGTGAGCGCGACGAAATCCTGCATCGATAAACGCCCGCTGTTGACGCCTTCGTCCCACAGCACCGCCATGCGATCTTCGATACCGGCCGTGCCGTTGGGAATCTTGCTGAAGTCATCGCGCCCGGCGGCTTTCTGCTCGGCGCAGAAGCAGCAATGGTCAGTCGCGGTGGTGTGCAGATTGCCGTTTTGCAGTCCGTGCCACAGTGCGTCTTGATGGCCGCGCGGACGGAACGGCGGGCTCATCACATAACCAGCGGCGGTCTGCCAGTCCGGGTGCTGATAGACGCTGTCGTCGAGCAGCAGATGCCCGGCCAGCACTTCGCCGTACACCGGTTGGCCCTTGCTGCGCGCATAGGTGATTTCGTCGAGGGCTTCTTTGGTCGAGACGTGCACCAGGTACAACGGCGTGCCAATGGTTTCGGCGATACGAATCGCCCGGCTCGCCGCTTCACCTTCAACCTGCGACGGCCGCGACAGCGGATGCGCCTCCGGCCCGGTGATGCCTTGGGCCATCAACTTGCGTTGCAGGTGATAAACCAGCTCGCCATTTTCCGCGTGTACGGTCGGCACCGCGCCGAGCTCCAGACAGCGCTCGAAACTCGCCACCAGCGTGTCGTCGGCAGCCATGATCGCGTTCTTGTAGGCCATGAAGTGCTTGAAGCTGTTGATGCCGTGATGGCTGACCAGCTCGGCCATTTCCTCACGCACCTGTTCGCTCCACCAGGTGATCGCAACGTGGAAGCCATAGTCGGACGCAGACTTTTCCGCCCAGCCGCGCCACTGATGAAACGCCTCCATCAACGACTGCTGCGGATTGGGAATCACGAAGTCGATGATCGACGTGGTGCCACCGGCCAGACCTGCAGCGGTGCCGCTGTAGAAGTCTTCACTGGCCACAGTGCCCATGAACGGAAGCTGCATGTGGGTGTGCGGGTCGATGCCGCCGGGCATCAGGTATTGGCCACTGCCGTCGAGCACTTCGGCGCCGGCGGGAATATCAAGGTTTTCACCAATGGCTTTGATCACGCCGTCGGCGCAATAGACGTCGGCGCGATAACTTTCATCATGGGTAACAACGGTGGCGCCACGGATCAACAGAGACATTCCGAGTTCCTCGCAGGCATTGACCGACTTGTGCCGGTTCTAGATGTTTTATTGATGTACAGCGTTGCAGGGTGTATTCCTGTCAGCGCTGTCAGGAATAGAAACTAGTCGCAGATTTGCAATAGATCAAGATTATTTTTTATAAGCTTATGACTGTTTTAACTGTATGAAAAATAAAGATAAAAACTATAAATCACCAAAATGGTGAGGCCGATCACCATTTTGACGCACTTGACAGGATGGAAATATGAGCAAGATTTCCTATGTGAAATCAGCCGCTTGAAGTTGAGCTGCGGTTACTCGCTCACGATGAAAATAAATGCAGTGCACCAGATTGAGTCCTGTCTGTTCGGACAACTTGCCAGACGTTTAGCCTGAGCGTTCAGACAAGTTTCCGCGGACTCACCGGGTGAATAATTAAAACTGATGAATATCAGAAAGTTGCAAAGCGTTTAACGCTCGGCCCGATGCGCAAGCGGGGCACCCGGCACGTTTATTGATGCCGCCGCTGACACCGTGGCCGGTGCACGAAAGTTGTCAGTTCCTCCGGCCATCGTCCGGCTGCACCTGCGTGTGCAAGCCGCCTGATGAGCAAAAAAATAATCAGAAGAACAGTGGAGCGGCCATGCAACAGATCAGATCGCAAGTGACCGAGCGCGACGGCTTGTTCGAGCTCGAAGCCGGCAGCGACGTCCTCGACAGTCCCCGTTACAACCACGACATGGCACCGACCAAGGTGCGCGAACGAACCTGGAACAAGTGGCACATCACCGCGCTGTGGGTCGGCATGTCGATCTGCGTGCCGACTTATACCCTCGGTGGCGTGCTGACGGCGTACTTCGGTTTGAGCGTTGGCGAAGCGCTGCTGGCGATTCTGTTCGCCAACGTCATTGTGCTGATTCCGCTCACGCTCAACGCCTTTCCGGGCACCAAGTACGGCATTCCGTTTCCGGTGTTGCTGCGCTCCTCGTTCGGCATTCTCGGCTCCAACGTGCCGTGTCTGATTCGCGCGTTGGTGGCGTGTGGCTGGTTCGGTATCCAGACGATGTTTGGCGGCCTGGCGATTCACTTGTTTCTCGGCTCGATTTTCGACGGTTGGAAATCCCTTGGCGGCACCGGGGAGGTGATCGGTTTCATGATCTTCTGGGCGCTGAACCTGTGGGTGGTGATTCGCGGTGCCGAGTCGATCAAGTGGCTGGAAACCTTGTCGGCGCCCTTGCTGGTGGCGGTCGGCATCGGACTGCTGGTGTGGGCGATGCCCAATGTGTCGATGACCGAACTGTTGGCGATCCCACCCAAACGTCCGGAAGGCGCGAGTGTGGTCAGTTACTTCGCCGCCGGGCTGACGGCGATGGTTGGCTTTTGGGCCACGTTGTCGCTGAACATTCCGGACTTCAGCCGTTATGCCAAGAGCCAGAAAGATCAAATCCTCGGGCAAATTTTCGGCCTGCCACTGACGATGTTTCTGTTCGCCTCCCTCGGTGTGATCATGACCGCCGCGTCTGTGAAGCTTGTCGGTGTGACCGTTTCTGATCCGGTCAGCCTGATCGGCCATATCCAGAGTCCGGTGTGGGTCGCGGTGGCCATGGCGCTGATCATCATTGCCACGCTGTCGACCAACACCGCCGCCAACATTGTTTCGCCGACCAACGACTTCCAGAACATTGCACCCAAAGTCATCAACCGCACCAAAGCGGTGTTGCTGACCGGGTTTGTC
The DNA here is from genome assembly GCF_977020205.1 of Pseudomonas sp. AIG. Taxonomy (NCBI): domain Bacteria; kingdom Pseudomonadati; phylum Pseudomonadota; class Gammaproteobacteria; order Pseudomonadales; family Pseudomonadaceae; genus Pseudomonas; species Pseudomonas sp. AIG. The sequence goes on from NZ_CDROCK010000009.1 coordinate 88,383, forward strand.
GGACTGTTGTTGATGGGCCATGAGTTGCTGAAAAAACTCGGTTTGATCGTTTCCGATGTCAGCCTGGAAACCGTGTACTCCAACTGGCTGCTGGGCTATTCGAGCCTGCTCGGGCCGATCGCCGGGATCATGGTGGTGGACTATTTCCTGATCAAGAAACAGCAACTGGATCTGGCCGGGTTGTACCGCGATGACGTGTATCCGGCGTGGAACTGGGCCGGGTTTCTCGCCTTTGGCGTGCCGGTGGTGCTGACCTTGTTGTCGCTGGGCAGCGATGCGTTCAGCTGGTTTTACAGCTATGGCTGGTTCACCGGCTCGGCGCTGGGCGGGATTATTTATTACGGGTTGTGCGTGATGCGTGCGCAGCCTTCAGTCGTTAAGTCGGCGGTGTAACACATGATCGTTCCCACGCTCTGCGTGGGAATGCAGCCCGGGACGCTCCGCGTCCCAACAGCGGACGCAGAGCGTCCATGGATGAGTTCCCACGCAGAGCGTGGGAACTATCGGTATCAGCACTGAGGAGATCCCCATGAACGCAGCCGTAGACGTTCTGCAATCGAGCCATCAGCACATCAACCGCGACCGCTTGTGGGCGTCGCTCATGGAGCTGGCCAAACTCGGCGCGACGGTCAAGGGCGGGGTCTGTCGCCTGGCCCTCACCGACCTCGACCGCCAGGCCCGCGACCTGTTCGTGCAGTGGTGCAAGGACGCCGGATGCAGCGTCACCGTCGATGCCGTCGGCAACATCTTCGCCCACCGCCCCGGGCGCAATCCCGATCTGCCACCGGTGATGACCGGCAGCCACATCGACACCCAACCCACCGGCGGCAAGTTCGACGGCTGCTTCGGCGTACTCGCCGGTGTCGAAGTCCTGCGCACGCTCAACGACCTTGGTGTGGAAACCGAAGCGCCGCTGGAAGTGGTGGTCTGGACCAACGAAGAAGGCTCGCGCTTCGCCCCGTGCATGATGGGCTCGGGCGTGTTCGCCGAGAAATTCACCCTCGAAGAAACCCTCGCCAAAGTCGATGCCGACGGCGTCACCGTCGGTGAAGCGCTCAACGCCATCGGTTACGCCGGCCCGCGTAAAGTCAGCGGGCATCAGGTCGGCGCCTATTTCGAGGCACACATCGAACAAGGCCCGATCCTCGAAGACGAGCAGAAAACCATCGGCGTCGTGCTCGGTGCACTGGGGCAGAAGTGGTTCGACCTCAAGCTGCGCGGCGTCGAAGCGCATGCCGGCCCGACACCGATGCACCTGCGCAAAGATGCACTGGTCGGCGCCTCGGTGATCGTCGGTGCGGTCAACCGCGCCGCCCTCGGCCATCAACCCCACGCCTGCGGCACCGTCGGCTGCCTGCAAGCCTATCCCGGCTCGCGCAACGTCATCCCCGGCGAAGTACGCATGACCCTCGACTTCCGTCACCTGGAGCCGGCGCGTCTCGACTCGATGATTGCCGAGGTGAAGCAAGTCATCGAAGCCACCTGTGAAGAACACGGCCTATCCTATGAACTGACGCCGACGGCGGACTTCCCGCCGTTGTACTTCGAAAAAGGCTGCGTGGAAGCGGTGCGCGGCGCGGCGAAAGGGCTGGGTCTGTCGAATATGGACATCGTCAGCGGCGCCGGGCATGACGCGATTTTCCTCGCCGAACTCGGCCCGGCCGGGATGATCTTCGTGCCGTGCGAAGGCGGCATCAGCCACAACGAAATCGAGAACGCCGCGCCGGATGATCTGGCGGCCGGGTGCGCGGTGTTGTTGCGGGCGATGCTGGCGGCTTCGGCGATGGTCGCGGGAGGACAGCGGGCGGCTTGAAGATCAAAAGATCGTAGCCTTCGGCAACGCCTACAGGGAAACCATAAATCCTCTGTAGGAGTTGCCGGAGGCTGCGATCTTTTCGCTGTCACCACAACGTCATGAAAATGTGCGACGTTGCCGGCCCATGAAAATCATCACCTCCGGCGCGTCCTATCTGGACATCGACGCCTACGCCTGCTGCATCGCCTACGCTGAATTGCTCAACCTGCAAGGCATTCCCGCCCGCGCGGTCAGCAGCGCACCTGCCAACGCCAGCGTTTCGCCAAGCGTGCTCGGCTGGGGCGCGGCGTTTCACGACTACCAGCCGACATCGGACGATGAGTTCGTCTTGGTCGATGTCTCCGATTATCAGCATTTCGACCCGCTGGTGGTGCTCGAACGGGTAGTGGAGGTCATCGACCATCATCCCGGCCACGAAAACTATTGGCAGCAGAAGCTTGGATCTGCTGCCGATATCCGCCCGATCGGCGCCGCAGCGACTCAGGTTTTTCAGCGCTGGCAGACGGCCGGTGTGCTGCCGCAGATCAGCGTGCCAAGTGCCGCTTTGCTGGCGACGGCGATTCTCGACAACACGCTGAATTTTACCGGGCAGATGACCACGCCAGCGGACATCAAGGCCTACGCCGACCTCGCGTCACGCGCGAAACTCCCGGCAGACTGGCCCCGACAATACTTTCTCGAATGTCAGGCCAGCATCGAATCGGACCTGCCCGCTGCATTGGCAGCCGACTCGAAATGTATGAAGCCCGAAAGCAACCTGCCAGGCTTCTTCGCCCAAATGACGGTGTGGGATGCCGACACCTTGCTGCAAAAACACCTGCCGCTGATCAGGCGCTGGATGGCAGAGCAGGGCGATGACTGGCTGTTGAATGTGATCAGTATCCGCGACCGCAAAAGCTGCTTTCTGGCGCCAGCCGAGGTCAGCCAACAAAAGCTCAATCGCTTGTTGTCACTCGACTGGCAGGCCGGATTGGCCGTTCAGGCGCCGTCAATGCTACGCAAGGAACTGTTGAAATTGGCACTGGACGCTTCCCGTCACTGCGCGCCAAACACCATCGTCCAGTAAACCCCTTCAGCACTGCGCGCCTCACTGGCAAACCCGGCGCCGACCTGGGTGAACATCGGGTTCATCAGGTTGGCGCAGTGTCCGGGGCTGGCCAGCCATCCGGCCATGGCCTTGCCCGGCGAACTCTGCCCGGCGGCGATGTTTTCGCCGATTTGCCGACCACGATAGCCCGCCGCACGGGCGCGATCGGCGGGTAGATCGCCGTCCGGGTCGCGGTGGGCGAAGTAGTTGCCGTAAGCCATGGCTTTGCTGTGCCCCTGCGCGGCGGCGCCCAGTGCGGCGTTCCAGCTCAACGGCCGGGCGGCGGCGAATCGCTGGCGGCCGCACATCCGAGGCCGGGCACGTGCAGCGTTAACCTCGGCGAGCAAGGCTTTGCCGACGCTGCGGTTATCACCGACGCGACTGTCGAGTACCGGTTGCGCCAACACCACTTGCCACTCATTGCGCGACCGACTGACGCCGATGTCGGCGTAGCTCGCGTCCAGCAGCGCGGCGCAGTGCTCGTCTTGCAGCAGGTCGAAAGCCTCTTCGGCGTCCTCGGCCCCGATCACGCGAATACTGCGCACCGCCACGGCGGAATAGCCGGACGACTTCAACGCTTCCCGCATGCCACCGGCGTAGCGATAACCGATCGGCAAGGCCAGGTTCGACTTCAGCGATAGCGGTGCCAGGCGCTGCGCCGGGCGTCGATCGCAGCGTTGCGGATGGGCACGATAGTCGTTGATGGCGGCCACCAGTTGCCGCTCGGCACCGGCATGGGCGGTTTCGGCGAACAGTGGTGAAAGGATCAGCAGGCACAGCGAAACCAAGCGAGACGAGCGAACGGCGTGGCGCATGAGACGGGCAGCTCTGAAGGAGGACAGCGCAAAAAGTTGAGTCAACCGCAGAAAGCGGCGCGAGTAGGACTGGGCTTTTTCGACTTGGTTCAAGGGGCGGGGAGGGGTATTTTCGCGGCGTGACGAAGAGCGTGATCAAGCCGAGTGCTATGTTGCGCTGGATGACGTCATCGCGAGCAGGCTCACTCCTACAGGGGAATGCATTTCAAATGTAGGAGTGAGCCTGCTCGCGATGGGGCCAATAGCAACAGCACTACCATCACAGGCAAACAACATCAGCGATTCAACACATCTCCCATCCACTGCAAATACTGCGCACGATCCGAGATCGAGTTATGCCCCGAATCCGGCACTACCCTGAGCAGCGCCACGCCTTGCGGGAAATTTGCCAGCAAGCGCTGTGTGCTGGCGCGCGGAATCACCTCGTCGTCACTCGCCGCGAGCAGCAGCGTCGGCACACGGATATGCGCGGCGTACTTGCCCGATTCAAAGCGATCCTTGAGCAACCATTTCACCGGCACCCACGGGTATTGCCGTGCCGCGATTTCTTCGAGGCTGTTGTAGGGCGTCACCAGAATCAGGTTTTGCACTGGCCGTTGGCTGGCCAGACGCACGGCCACTCCGGAACCGAGACTGCGGCCGACCACGGCAATCTGCGGATGACTGGCATACACCTGATCGAACAGCGCCAGCGCATCCTCGGCAATCGCCGCCTCGGACGCTGAGCCGCCACTGCCACCAAAGCCGCGATAGTTGAGCAGATACACCGCGTATTCAGGAAACGCCTCGGCAAACTCCGGCAGATTGCGCGATACGTCCTCGGCATTGCCACCGAAATAGATCAGCGCCCGGGGCCCGGCGCGCTCGCGGGTGATCACTGAAACCTGCGCGTCCGGCATCGACAGGGTCAGTTGTGAATCGGCGCTGGTGACGGCATTGGGCTGCGGAAAATAGATCAGCGAGCGCTGAAAAAAGAACAGCGCCGCGCACAGCACCAGGTACACGGCAACGATCAATGCGACGAGTGACATCAGGGTTCGGGACATTCGGCTACTTTTAACGGTGTGTGAAGGGTCGCTGTCGCAGTGTAGTCCAGCCCTGCCTCGGGCCGCTCGCACACAACAGGCAACAGATCCACGCAGCAGGGGTGCCAGCATGAGCCACACTGAGGGTTACTCCCGTCGCCGATTGCTCACGCTGGCTGCCGGGGTTTCGGCGGTCTGCACCTTTGATCGGGCGTTGGCCACCGCGACGACGCCCGCGACCACCGGAGGCCACGCCATGCAGACCCGCGCCATCCCGTCCAGCTCCGAATTGCTACCCATCGTGGGCTTGGGCACCTATCGCGGTTTCGATGTCGCCCCCGGTGATCCGGCCTATCGGCAACTACCGGCGGTGCTCGATGAGCTGTTCACCAAGGGCGGCACGCTGATCGACAGTTCACCGATGTACGGCCGCGCCGAACAGACTGCCGGTGAACTGCTGTCGATCCACGAACCGCGTTCGCCGGCGTTTTTGGCGACCAAAGTGTGGACGCGCGGGCGCGAGGAGGGCATCGCGCAGATGGAGCAATCGTTCAGCCTGCTACGCACCGAACGCATCGACCTGATGCAGATCCACAACCTGCTCGACTGGCAAACCCACCTGCCGACCTTGCGCGAGTGGAAAGCGCAGGGACGGATCCGTTACATCGGCATCACCCATTACACGCCCTCGGCCTATGAGGAAGTCGAAGCGGTGCTGAAGGCCGAGCCCCTGGATTTTCTGCAAATCAATTACGCCCTTGATGATCGAGGGGTGGAGAAACGCATCCTGCCGTTGTGCCGAGAACGCGGGGTGGCGGTGATCTGTAATCGGCCATTCGGCGGCGGCGATTTGTTCGCCCGGCTAAAGGGTAAGCCGCTGCCTGGCTGGGTGTCGGATGTACAGGTCAACAGTTGGCCGCAACTGGCGCTGAAGTTTCTGCTCTCCCATTCGGCGGTGACGTGCGTGATACCCGGCACGGGCAATCCGCGTTACATGGCCGACAACGCCAAGGCCGGTTTCGGGCCGATGCTCACCGATGCGCAGCGGCATCAGTTGATTGCGCTGCTGGGCTAGTCGCCGGGAATATCCAGATTGTCGATGTGCTTGAAGCGCTCGACCAGAAAGTCGATCAGGCTGCGCACCCGTGCGGACAGGTGTAATTGCTGCGGGTAGACCGCGTAGACGTCGGCGCGGGTCGGCGTTTGATCTTCCAGCACCAGACGCAAGCGGCCGCTGCGCACATAACGGGCGATGTCCCACTCGGCGCGTAACAGAATGCCAAATCCCTCCAGTGCCCAGTTCAACGCCACCTCGCCGTCGTTGCAGCCCAGCGCCCCGCGCACCTTCACGTTCTGCGTGCGCCCGCCGTTAGTGAAACTCCACACCCCGTAAGGCGTTTCGTTCTGGCGCAGGAAGATGCAGTTGTGCTGCTGCAGATCTGCGAGTTTTTGCGGCGTGCCGTGCTTTTCCAGGTACAGCGGCGAGGCGCAGAGCAAGCGACGGTTTGAGGCGATCTTGCGCGCATGAAAAGCCGCGTCGGGCAGGGTGCCGAAACGGATGCCCAGATCAAAACCGTGGGTGGCCAGATCCAGTGGGTGGTCGCTGATTTCCAGCTGGATTTCCACCTCCGGGTATTGCGCAAAGAACGCCGCCAGTGCCGGGCCGATGTAGCGCCGACCAAAGCCCAATGATGCATTGACCCGAATCAGTCCCTTGGGCGTTGCACGGCTGGCGCCGATCAATTGTTCGACCTCATCGATCTGCGTGAGGATTCGCGCCGCGTGGGAGAAGTACAACTCGCCCTCGGCGGTCAGACTCATCGAGCGCGTGGTGCGATTGACCAGACGCACGCCCAGCCGCGCCTCCAGTGCTGTCAGGCGTTTGCTCACCGCCGGCGGCGTCACGCCCAGTTCGCGGGCGGTGGCGGCGAGGCTGCCTTTATTGGCCAGCAAGTGGAAAAACGACAAATCGAGGGTCTGGCTCATTCGTAACTCAAAGTTATGGATGTAGTGATTTACGGTAACTCACAGCTTTCAGGTCACTACATATACTCCGATCACACCCCGCCGGACAGCCTTGTGCGGCAGGCAAAACAAAAACGTGAAAAAGAGTGGAGTGGACCATGAGCGCATACAACATTGCAGCGGTACCCGGCGACGGTATTGGCGTGGAAGTCATCGCCGCTGGCGTCGAAGTACTGCAGGCCCTGTCGAAGAGATCCGGCTTTGAACTGAAGTTCAAACACTTTGACTGGAACTCAGACAACTACCTGAAAAACGGTCACTACATTCCTGAAGGCGGTCTTGAAGAATTGAAGACCTTTGACGCGATCTTCTTCGGCGCGGTCGGTGCGCTCAACGTGCCGGATCACATTTCCCTGTGGGGCCTGCGTTTGCCGATCTGCCAAGGCTTCGACCAGTACGCCAATGTGCGTCCGGCGCGGGTGTTGCCGGGGGTGAAAAGTCCGTTGCACAACGGCGAGCAGATCGACTGGGTGGTGGTGCGGGAAAACTCCGAAGGCGAATATTCGGGCAACGGTGGCCGCGTGCATCGAGGCCTGCCGGAAGAGGTCGCCACCGAGGTCTCGGTGTTCACCCGCGCTGGCGTCGAGCGCATCCATCGCTTCGCCTTCCAGTTGGCGCAAAGCCGTCCGCGCAAACACCTGACCATGGTCACCAAGTCCAACGCCCAGCGCCACGGCATGGTGCTGTGGGACGAGATTTTCTACGAAGTCGCCAAGGACTTCCCCGACGTCAAAATCGACAAGGAATTGGTCGACGCAGTGACCACGCGCATGGTGCTCAAGCCGTCGACGCTGGACGTGATCGTCGCGACCAACCTGCACGCGGACATCCTTTCTGACCTGGCCGCCGCGCTGTCGGGCAGCCTCGGCATTGCGCCGACCGCCAACCTCAACCCGTCGCGCAACTTTCCATCGATGTTCGAACCGATCCACGGTTCGGCCTTCGACATCACTGGCAAAGGCGTAGCCAACCCGATTGCGACCTTCTGGACCGCCGCAATGATGCTTGAGCACCTCGGCGAAAAAGCCGCTGCCAAGCAATTGATGTCGGCCATCGAAGCAGTCACCGAAAGCGGCCTGCACACGCCCGATCTGGGCGGCACGGCCACCACGCGGCAAGTCACCGACGCGGTGATTGCGCTGATCAATCGCTGATTCATCCCGATTCAAGCTGCGGCACAACGCCAAGGGGTTCTGCGGCCCCTTGGCTCTTCCTGACAACAATAAAAAATCAGGGCCCTGTCATGAAAAGAATATTCGGCAAGCTGTACGTGCAAGTCCTCGTCGCCGTGATCCTCGGCGCACTTATCGGCGTGCTGGTGCCCGAGACCGGCACCGCGCTCAAACCCTTGGGCGATGCCTTTATCAAACTGATCAAAATGCTACTGGCACCGGTGATTTTCCTGACGGTGGTTACCGGCATTGCGCGCATGGAAAACATGAAGGAGCTGGGCCGCGTCGGGTTTCGCGCCTTGATCTACTTCGAAGTGGTCTCGACATTGGCCCTGGTGATCGGTCTGATCGTGGTGGACGTGTTCAAGCCCGGTGCCGGGATGAACGTCGATGTTACCAGCCTCGATACCAGCAGCCTGGCGACGTACACCACGGCGGCCAAACATGCCTCGTTCATGGATTTTGTGATGGGCATCATTCCCGACACGATTGTCGATGCATTCGCCAAGGGCAACGTCCTGCAAATCCTGCTGTTCTCGATCCTGCTGGGTATTGCGCTGGCACATGTCGGACCGCGTGGCAAAGTGTTCGTCGATACGCTGGAGAGCTTGATGCAAGGCATGTTCCGCATCGTCAACATGGTTATGCGTCTGGCGCCCATCGGTGCCTTTGGTGCCATTGCATTCACCATCGGCAAATACGGTTTCGGCTCGCTGTTCTCGCTCGGCAAACTGATGGCTTGCGTCTATCTGACCTGCGCGGTGTTCGTGGTCTTCGTGCTTGGGCCGATCTGCCGTTACAGCGGTTTCAGCCTGTGGAAGCTCCTCAAGTTCATCAAGGAAGAGTTGTTCACCGTGCTCGGCACCAGCTCATCCGAGTCGGTACTGCCGCAAATGATCTCGAAGATGGAAAAGGCCGGCGTCTCGAAGCCGGTGGCCGGGATGATCATTCCGTCGGGCCTGACCTTCAACCCGGATGGCCAGGCGATCTACTACACCATCGCCGCGATCTTTATTGCTCAGGCCACCAACACGCCGTTGACCTTGGCCGATCAACTGATCGTGTTGGCGGTGCTGATGTTCACCTCCAAGGGGTCGGCGGGGGTGACCGGTTCCGGGTTCATCATTCTTGCGGCGACGCTGGCCTCACTCGGCACGATTCCGGTGGCGGGCATGGTGCTGTTGTTGGGTGTTGACCGATTCATGTCAGAGGCGCGGGCGATCACCAACACTATCGGCAACGGCGTCGGCACCATGGCCATCGCCAAGTGGGTGGGCGCGCTGGATACCGAGAAGATGCACAAGGCGTTGAATGGCGAAGTGCAAGAGCCTGACGTGCACGTCTCGCCGTCTGAAAAACCCACCAGTCACACCGCACCGCTGGTCCCGAGCCTCAAGCGCGCCGTCCAGAACTGACGCTGATCTCCTGTGGGAGCAAACTCCGCTCCCACAGAGAGAAGGCGCAGGTCGCAATCAACTGCGATAGCGCAACGCCTCCAGCAACAACGCAAACGCCGGCGCAGCCTGACGCCGGCTCGGGTAATACAGGTGATAACCGGCAAATGTCGGGCACCAATCCTCCAGCACTTGTCGCAAACGGCCGTCAGCCAGATACGGCGCAACGATGTTTTCCGGGATGTAGCTCAGGCCGAAACCGTCCAATGCAGCATCGAGCAGCGGGTAGACGCCGTTCAGGGTGATCTGCCCGGACACCCGCACTTTCAGGCTTTCGCCATCCTTCTCGAATTCCCAGCTGTACAACCCGCCATTAGTGGGCAGGCGCAGATTGTTGCAGGCGTGATCGGTCAGATTCCGTGGCGTTTGCGGCGCGGTGCGTTTGGCGAAATAGGCCGGTGAGCCCACCACCGCCATGCGCATGTCGGGGCCGATGCGGGTGGCGATCATGCCTTGCGCGACGTCTTCGCCCAGGCGCACACCGGCGTCGAAACCCTGGCCGGCGATGTCGACGAAACCATAGTCGCAGCTCACCTCGACGCTGATGTCCGGGTACTGCGGCAGAAAGGATTTGAGCACCGGGCGCAGCAGCCAGTCCAGCGAATGGTCGGTGGCGTTGAGGCGGATCTTGCCCGCCGGGGTGTCGCGCAGGTTGCTCAGCGCCGCGAGTTCCAGTTCGATTTCTTCGAAGCGCGGGCCGATGGTTTGCAGCAGGTGTTCGCCGGCCTCGGTCGGCGAAACGCTGCGGGTGGTACGGGTTAATAGGCGCAGGCCCAAGCGCGCTTCGAGGGCGCGGATGGTATGGCTCAGTGCCGATTGCGAAACGCCGAGTTTGGCTGCGGCTTTGGTGAAGCTGCGCTCGCGGGCGACGGCGAGGAAGGCGAGCAGGTCGGTGGCGTTTTCCCGAAGCATTGATGAGTGTCCTGCATAAGTTTTTTCGAATTCTAGTCGATTATCGGAAGAGTGCGGCTGGGTAAAGTAGTGGCATTGATTATCTGGAGGAATTGCCATGAACCCGATTGCCGCTTCTGCGTTGACCCTTTCCCTGTTGGCGGGTGAGGTGCAGGCCAATGACAATCCCCGTGTGACCGTGACACCCAATGGCTCACAAGCTTCGGCCAGAGGCCCGGCGGATTGGTTCACTGGCACTGTCCGTGTCGATGCGCCGTTCAAAGGCACAGACGAGGCGCGGGTCAGTGGTGCGACGGTGACGTTTGAGCCGGGCGCGCGTACCGCTTGGCATACGCATCCGTTGGGGCAGACATTGATCGTCACGGCGGGTTTCGGTTTCGTGCAGGAGTGGGGGCAGCCGGTTCGTGAGATTCGTCCAGGGGATACGGTGTGGATTGCGCCGGGGGTCAAGCATTGGCATGGGGCGGCGCCCACCACGGCGATGACGCATATTGCAATTGCCGAAGTGCTGGATGGCAAAGTTGTGGATTGGATGGAGCAGGTGAGTGCTGAGCAGTATCCGCGATCCGAGTGAAGCGCTTCCCTCACCCCAGCCCTCTCCCGGAGGGAGAGGGGGCCGACCGAGGTGTCTTTTGTCATACATCGACCTGAGAGACCGAGTCGATTATGGGTTCACAGCACTTCGACCTGAAAGTGCTGTGTCGATTATGGATTCACAGCAAGACGTTCACGTCGGTGCAGCCCTCAAATATCCCCGGATCAGTCCCCTCTCCCTCTGAGAGAGGGCTAGGGTGAGGGGCTCTTTTCAGGCGTTCAGATCATCTCCGGCAGTGAAGAGAGGATTTTATCGAGGGTAACCGGATACTCCCGCACCCGCGCCCCGGTGGCGTTGTAAATCGCATTCGCGACCGCCGCACTGACCCCGCAAATCCCCAACTCACCAACACCCTTGGCCTTCATCGGCGAAGAGATCGGGTCGGTCTCATCAAGAAAAATCACCTCCTGATGCGGTATGTCGGCATGCACCGGCACCTCATACCCGGCCAGATCATGATTGACGAAAAACCCCTGCGTCTTGTCCACCGCCAACTCTTCCATCAACGCCGCACCAACGCCCATGGTCATCGCGCCGATGACCTGACTGCGCGCCGCTTTCGGGTTGAGAATCCGCCCGGCCGCGCACACCGCCAACATGCGGCGCACCCGCACTTCACCGGTCGCCGCATCCACCGCGACCTCAACGAAATGCGCACCAAAGGTCGACTGCTGATACTGCTTGGCCAGGTCGGCAAATTCGATGCTGTCCTCAGCCACCACAACGCCGTCCTGCGCAGCGTTGCGCAACGGCACGCTCTTGTCGCCGAGCCGCACCTGACCGTCGACAAACTCCGCCTGATCCGCCGCCATGCCCAGTTTGCCAGCCACCGCCTCACGCAGCTTCATGCACGCGGCATACACCCCGGCGGTCGAGCAGTTGGCGCCGAATTGCCCACCGGAGCCTGCCGACACCGGAAAGCTCGAATCACCCAGATGTACAGTGACATCCTTCAACCCGACGCCCATCATCTCGGCCGCCGTCTGCGCAATGATCGTGTAACTGCCGGTGCCGATGTCGGTCATGTCGGTTTCCACCGTGACCTTGCCGTCGCGCTCCAGCCGTACCCGCGCGCCGGACTTGATCAGCAGGTTGTTGCGGATCGCCGCCGCGACACCCATGCCGATCAGCCAGCGGCCTTCACGCCGGGAGCCGGGTTGCGCATTGCGCTTGTCCCAGCCGAATTTCTCCGCGCCGGTTTGCAGGCATTCGATCAGGCGCCGCTGCGAGAATGGCCGCTCGGTTTTCACCGGGTCGACCTGGGTGTCGTTGAGGATGCGGAACTGGACCGGATCAAGCTTGAGCTGTTCGGCCATCTCGTCCATGGCAATTTCCAGGACCATCAGCCCCGGGGTTTCACCAGGCGCGCGCATGGCGTTGCCTTCGGGCAGATCCAGCGGCGCGAGGCGCATGCTGACCAAGCGATTTTCAGCGGCGTACAGCAACTGACTCGGTTGCGCAGCGACTTCGACTTTGCCTTCCGCCAGATTGCCCGACCAGCCTTCGTGAGCGATCGCGGTGAGTTTGCCGTCCGCCGTCGCGCCCAGGCGAATGCGCTGAATCGTCGCCGGGCGGTGAGTGGTGTTGTTGGCGATCTGCGGGCGGGCGAGGGCGACCTTCACCGGCCTGCCGGCCATGCGCGACCCGAGAGCAGCGAGGATCGCATCGGCGCGCACGAACAGTTTGCCGCCGAAACCGCCGCCAATGTACGGCGAAATCAGCCGGACTTTTTCCTTGGGGAGACCGAGGGTCGTGGCGATGTCGTCGACGCTCCAGGCGATCATTTGATTCGAGGTCCACAGAGTCAGTTGATCACCTTTCCACGCCGCCAATGTGGCGTGCGGCTCCATCATCGCGTGGGACTGATCCGGCGTGGTGTAGGTCTGATCGAACTGCACCGGCGCGGCGGCGAACGCCTTGGCGAAATCACCGTGGCTGACGTCGGGCAACTCCTCTTTCGGCTCGACACCTTGATCGCGCACGCTGGCCAGATTGAACTCGCCCTTGGCTGAGACGTAATCAATTTTGACCCTCTGCGCAGCCGCACGGGCCTGCTCGAACGTCTCGGCAACCACCAGCGCGACGGCCTGGTGGTAGTGCTGAATCTCTGGCCCGGCCAATAAATGCGCGGCGTTGTATTTGCCCTTGCCGAGTTTGCCGGCGTTGGCAGCGGTGACGATGGCCAGTACACCGGGCGCGGCTTTCGCTGCTTCGAGATCGATGTTGTTGATGCGGCCCTTGGCGATGGCTGAACCGACCATAAAGCCGTAAGCCTGATTGGCCACCGCTTCATGCTGTTCATAGGCGTAAGGCGCCTGACCGCTGGTTTTCAGCGGACCCTCAATGCGGTCCGTAGGTTGGCCGATGACCTTCAATTGGTCGATCGGGTTGGTGGTGGCGGGCGTGTCGAATTTCATGCTTCATCCCTCGCTTGCGCCAACACCGAACCGAGCGTGCGCTCGACCAGCGTCAGTTTGAACTGGTTGTCATGGGTCGGCGTGGCGCCGTCGAGCAGGCGTTCGCTGACAGCTTTGGCGCCCTTTGGCAGCAGCGCTTCGGCAGCTTCAACCCGCCACGGTTTCGGCGCGATACCGCCGACGGCGATGCGGCCGCTGCCGTCCTTTTGCAGGATCAGACCGACCGATACCAACGCAAACGCGTAAGAGGAGCGATCACGTACCTTGTGATAGATGTGGGTGCCGCCGAGCGGTGCGGGCAGTGTCACCGAGGTGATGAACTCGCCGGGCGTGAGGCAGGTTTCGATGTTTGGCGTGGTGCCGGGCAACTGATGGAAATCGGCCATGGCGATGCTGCGCGTCGTGCCGTCGGGTTTCACCGTTTCAATCTGCGCATCGAGGGCGCGCATGGCGATGGCCATGTCACTCGGGTGGGTGGCGATGCACGCGTCGCTGACGCCGATGATGCCCAGTTGCCGACTGACCCCGGCAATGGCTGCACAACCACTGCCGGGTTGGCGTTTGTTGCACGCCTGATTGGTGTCGTAAAAGTACGGGCAGCGCGTACGTTGCAGCAGGTTGCCGGCGGTGCTCGCCATGTTGCGCAATTGCCCGGAAGCCCCGGCGAGCAAGGCGCGGGAGAGCAGGGCGTAATCTTTTCTGACACGCGCGTCGGCGGCCAGATCGGTGTTGCGCACCAGCGCGCCGATGCGCAAGCCGCCTTCGGGCGTGGCTTCGATCTGATCCAGGCCGAGATGGTTGACGTCAATCAAATGCAGCGGGGTTTCGATGTCGAGTTTCATCAGATCGAGCAGGTTGGTACCGCCGGCAATGAATCGCGCACCTTCGACTTGCGCAGCTTGTGCGGCGGCTGCGGCGGGGGAGTCGGCGCGGCTGTAATTGAACGGTCTCATGCCGGTACCTCCGCGACTTCAGTGATCGCTTCGATGATGTTCGAGTAGGCACCGCATCGGCAGATATTGCCGCTCATGCGCTCCTGAAATTCGCTGGCGATCAACTGCGGCGCCTCGGTGAGGCTTTCACTGACGTGACTTGGAATGCCATCGCGGATTTCCTTGAGCACCGCCACCGCCGAACAGATCTGCCCCGGTGTGCAATAGCCGCACTGATAGCCGTCATGCTTGATAAACGCGGCTTGCATCGGGTGCAGCTTGTCAGGCAGGCCGAGGCCTTCGATGGTGGTGACTTCGCTGCCTTCGTGCATCACCGCCAACGTCAGGCAGGAGTTGATCCGCCGGCCATCGACGATCACCGTGCAGGCGCCGCACTGGCCGTGGTCGCAACCTTTTTTAGTGCCGGTCAGTTGCAGGTGTTCGCGCAGGGCATCAAGCAGGGTGGTGCGGGTGTCGACATCCAGCTCACGCGGCTTGCCGTTGACGTTGATTGTCACTGTGCTCATGGCCGGTTGCTCCAGAGTGGCCGCGTAGGCCTTGAGGCTGATAAACGGCGGCATCGCGAAAGCGGTAGCGGTCACGGCGCCGAGGATCAGAAATCCGCGTCGGGAAATCGTCATGGTTCGATTCCTTTTTCTCTCTTCATCAGGGCAGCAGGGTCGTATAGGGCCCAAGCGGGCAGCCAGCGTCATCGCCGGTCTCGTTAAGGAGTGACTGCCGGAAAGAGGAAAAGGTTTTTGCGGATTTACGCTATAGAGTTATGCGTGTGGCTCATTAATCGACGGTACGACACAACCCCCCTGTAGGAGTGAGCCTGCTCGCGATAGCGGTGTGCCGGTCGCTATATCGTTCACAGGTCTACCGCTATCGCGAGCAAGCTCGCTCCCACAGGGAATGGGGTGTACCTGGCTAATGCGAGCCAACCACCATATGCGTAAACGGTGCCACATACGCCTGCAACGTCACCAGCCCGCCGACCAGGATCGCCAGCACGATCGAGTGGAAGAACACATAGCGCAGAATCTCGCCCTCATGCCCATACCAACGCGTCGCGGTGGAGGCGACCACGATCGATTGTGCATCGACCATTTTGCCCATCACCCCGCCGGAGCTGTTCGCCGCCGCCATCAGTATCGGACTGATCCCGAGCTGTTCCGAGGTGACCCGCTGCAACCCGCCAAACAACACGTTCGACGCGGTATCGGAACCGGTCAACGCGACACCCAGCCAACCGAGCAACGTGCCGAACATCGGATAAAAAATCCCCGTCGCCGCAAACGCCAGGCCCATGGTCGCGTCGAGTCCTGAGTAGCGCGTGAGAAATCCCAACGCCAACATCGCCGCAATGGTGATCAGCGAAAACCGCGCCACCCACAACGTGCGCAGGTATTGCTTGATCAGTTGCGGAATCGAGTAGCCCATCAGCAAACCACCGACAATCGCCGCCAGCAGAATCCCGCTGCCGGTGGCGGTGAACCAGGTGAATTTGTACACCGCTTCCTCGGCTTTCGGTGCGGCCACCACCGGCGGCACTTTTTCGATCTGCAGGTGCAAGGTGGTGAAGGTCACCGCCGGCGCGAAGATCGGATTGGCCTCGTTCAGCGGTTTACCCGTGGGGTCGAGTTTGGCCGAGTGCGTGACGGGATCAATCGCTGGCCGCACATCGAAGATGTTCTTGAAGCCCTGCGTGCCCCAGGCGAACACGAACACGGTGAGGATGATCCACGGCATCCACGCGCGCATCACCGCCGGGCGCGCCTGATCGCTGAACGCGGCGCTGGCGGTGACTTTCTCTTCTTCGACTTTGGAATTGTCGACTCGCCCCGAAAGAGCTGCCGAGGTGTGAATGGTCGCCGGTTTCCACACCTTCAGGAACAACGTCAGACAGGCCATGGAAATCAGCGCGGCGATCACGTCCACCAGCATCGGCCCGTGATAGTTCGACACCAGAAACTGCGGCACGGCGAAACTCACCCCGGCCACCAGAATCGCCGGCCAGATCTCGAGCATCTTGCGCCACCCGGCGAAGGCCCAGATCAACCAGAACGGCACCAGCACCGAGAAGAACGGTAACTGCCGACCGACCATCATCGACAGCTCCATTTCATCCAGCCCGGTGACTTTGGCCAGGGTGATGATCGGCGTACCGAGTGCGCCGAATGCCACCGGCGCGGTGTTGGCGATCAGCGCCAGACCGGACGCGGCCAGCGGCGAAAAACCGAGACCGATCAGAATCGCTCCGGTCACCGCTACCGGCGTGCCAAACCCCGCTGCACCTTCGAAAAACGCACCGAAGCAGAACGCAATCAGCAGCAACTGCAAGCGGCGGTCATCGGTGATCCGCGCGAGGGAATCCTGCAGCACTTTGAACGAGCCGTTCTCGGTGGTCAGGCGATGCAGAAAAATAATGTTGAGGACGATCCAGCCGATCGGCAACAAGCCATTCGCCGCGCCAAACAACGCCGCAGAGCCAGCCATGCTCGCCGGCATGCCGAAGGCAAAAATCGAAATCAGCAGGGCTGACGCCAGCGCCAATAGCGCCGCGAGATGCGCCTTGACGTGGAAGAACGCCAATGCCGCCAGCATCACCACTACCGGCACGGCGGCCATGAGCGTGGAGATCACCGGGTTGCCGAATGGGTCGTAAATTTGCTGCCAGACCATGGTCCACCTCTGCTTGTTGTTATTGAGGGCGCAGATCCATTGCGTGGGGCTTGGTTGCAAGGAGTATAGGTGGCATTTCGCCGCCGCTCGGGCAGTGCGGGCGGGGCGACAAACGGTCGCTAGTGGCCACTGAATCAACGGCGTTTTGCCCGGTCGTATCTGCGGCTGCGCGCACCGCGTCCTGAAGGCGCGGGCAGCGTCGCCGATTCCGTCGTCAAGACCTTGGTTTTAGGGAAGTGTTGAATGAAGCGCGCTACAACGATGCTGCTGACCGTGACCGCCGCCGTATTGCTCGGCGGCTGTGTCGCGGATTTTGATGATGACCACCGCCATGGCCGGCATTACGACCGCGATCATGGTCGCAATTACGACCATGACCGGCGCTGGGATGACCGCGATGATCGCCGCGACGGGCGTCGTTACTACCGTGATCGGGATGATGACTGATTGAACGCAAGAGGGCGTCCCGCGATGGGACGCCCTCTTTGTTTAGCGCTGTTGCTTAAGAAAAATGAGCGCTCGCCCGGACGCTGGATCGCGCAGGCACGGAGGCCTCGATGTCCAGCAAATGGGTGGCGAGAATGTCGCTCAGAAAACGGAATTGATCGTTGATGCCGACCACTTCATTGCTGAAATGATTAGTCGCGGCGGGCATCAGCAGATCTTCGAAATCTTCGTTGAACACCAGTGCCTGCGCTTTGTGCGACACGACGTGCTGGTCGTAATAGTTGCTGCCGAATACCGGGAAACTCACGGAGAGTGTGACGTGGGTGTGAATCATGCTGTGAACTCCTCGTTGTGTTTCGGATGAGCCAATCGTGCCTTTGATGGGCGGTGGGCGGAAGGCAATCGTGGCGATGGTGAATATCGATGGCAGTGATGGTTGTCGCAGACCACTGTGGGAGCGAGCTTGCTCGCGAAGGCGTCGAGCCAGTCGATTCATATGTGTCTGATACACCGCATTCGCGAGCAAGCTCGCTCCCACAGGGGATCTGCGGAGTTTTCGCGACAGCGGACAAATGGTCCGACGCACACACCTATACTCAAATCTGCTTCCGCCCTTTAAAAGGAAATCTCAACCGTGAACCCGCGTGCGTTGCTCGTCGCCGCACTGTTGTTGCTGGCCGGCTGCGCCACCTCGGCGCGGGCGCCGGTGTCAGCCCCGCAAGCCGTGTTCGTCTCGCCGCAGACCTGGCAGCAGATCGACCGCGAAATCGTCAGCGCTTCGCAGCAGTCCACCGAGCAAGTCAAAGTCTTTGCCCGCGGTTCGATGGAACATTGGCGCACTCGGGTCTATCAGCAAACTGAAGAAAATTTCATCCCGTGGTTCAGCAGCTACTGGACCCAGGAATGGCTGTCGATGAAGGTCAGTTGGTACACGATCAATGCTGGTGGCGAGCAGGACGCGTCGGCCAAGCGCCTGGCGGCGTATCTGCTTGAGCAATATCAGGAAAGGGTGTTGGCGCCGGTGGCGGTGGAGATCGACCCCGACGCGATCCTCGGGCAGGCCACGGCGTTCTACGCGCAGCTGATGGCGCAGCAGATGCCGCTCATCGCCCAACGCCATGGCGTGCCCGTTGCGCAGCTTAATGGACGTTTACAGAAGATTCCGGCCATCGCCCTCGGCCCGCCACCGGCACGGGATGCTTCGTTGTATAAGGTCATCAGCACCGAGCCGCTGAACACGCTACCAGCCTACGCCGCGCTGATCGACAAGATCCACACCGAGGGTGGCGCCAAGGGTATTGCCTCGACCGATGCCGGCATGGCGCCGGTGGCCAAACGTGCCAGCCAACGGATGGAAGCGGAAATGGCCCCGCGCGGCGCCGCCAGTGCGGTCGCTGCCGCCGCCGGGAAACTCGCCGGTGGACTGATTTCGGTGGGTGTGGCGGGTATTCGCGCGATTATCCAGGCCAATGACCGGCCCGACAGTGAAGCGTTGATCCGCAGCAGCCTGGGCAGCACCTTCGACAAGGCCTGGCTGAAACTGGTGCAGAACCCGACAACCGGGGTGATGGCCGGCACGCTGCACATGGCCGCACAGGTCGAGCGCAATCTGGGTGCGGGCGATGAACCGTCGGTCGGGTTGGGTGTGAATCCTGTCGAATGGCAGCCGCCGCAATCGACTAACCAGCAGATCGAACCCAATGAGCAAGGAGAGTGATCATGGCTTACATCGATATTTTCGTAGCGCCGGTGCCGACTGCCAATCTTGAGCAGTACAAAAAGCACTGCGCAATCGCGGCGAAACTGTTCAAGGAATACGGTGCTCAGGATGTGATTCAGTGCTGGGGTGATGACGTGCCGGATGGCAAGGTCACCTCATTTCCGATGGCGGTAAAGCTCAAGGAAGGCGAAACGGTTTCGGCCGGCTGGCTGATCTGGCCCGACAAAGCCACCCGTGATGCCGGCATGGGCAAAATGATGGAAGACCCGCGCATGCAACCGGACGTCAACCCGATGGGGTTTGATGGCCAGCGGATGATCTTTGGTGGCTTCAAGAACATCCTTAAATCCTGAAGCCAGCGCAAATCTCTTGTAGGAGTGAGCCTGCTCGCGATCGCGGTGGGTCTGTCAATGAAGCATTGAATGTGCGAACGCCATCGCGAGCAGGCTCACTCCTACAGGTATTGTGTTCACTCTGAGGGAGTGATTCGGCAGCTTTTGCGGTTGCGGATCTGCTCGTCAGTCGGGCGCTCGCGGACAAATTCGAAGCGCGGCTCCCCCTCGCTGTAATGCACCAGCCAGCCCCATTCCAGTTCCTTCTCATCCTGCCCGGGATTGGGCGGGCGGGCCCACCACGGTTCTTTGCTGAGGATCTCGCGCATGGCGGCCTCCGGTTGATGGCAATCCTTGAACTATAGCTGCCTGTCACGAGTCGTCTGATCAGGCTGTGTAGAATCCGGCGGATCAAGATGAACAGGGGAGCAGGGCCATGACCGATGAAGCGAAGCGACTGTTTTTCGCCCTCGATTGCCCGGCGGTGCAACGCAAGGCAATTGCTCAGTGGCGTGCTGATTTGGGCTTGCGCACCGGTAAACCGGTGCCGGCGGATAACTTTCATCTGACGCTGCTGTTCCTTGGCGCGGTGCCATTGGCGCAGATCAATGAAGTCTGCGAGGCGGCCGGGCAAGTGCGCACGCCGGGTGAGCCATTGAAGATTGCGCTGGATCGCTTGCAGGTCTGGCATCGCGCCGGGGTGTTGTCACTGGCGCCGGAGCAGGCGCCGCAGGCGTTGTTGCGCTTGGTCTACGCGCTGGAACAGGCGATGTTGCCGTTCGGCTTTGAAGAGACACCGCGCGAGTTTCGTCCGCACCTGACCCTGGCCCGTGACTACCGGGCGCCTGAGCCTGAGTCGGCCACGCCGCCGGAGTTCTTGCTGCGCGCCGAACGCTTCGCCTTGTTCGAATCACACAAGGGCCGCTATCGGCTTCTGCAAGATTGGTCGCTGATTTGAGCGCACAAAAAAAGGCGCCCGAGGGCGCCTGAGAATTCACCTGAGCCGAGGGAGCCAGGTGAGGCCGTTCATAGCAGGGTGCAGCGGTGGTAAGGCGCTGCGTGAACGGGAAATTTTTACACTGATCGTTCCCACGCTCTGCGTGGGAATGCCTCTTGTGACGCTCCGCGTCACGCTTTGGGACGCAGAGCGTCCCGGACTGCATTCCCACGCGGAGCGTGGGAACGATCATCGGCTTACTTACCGAGTTTCACCCGCGTCCAGCCACGGGTCATGATTCGCTGCGTGGCAATCGGCTGATCCGGCACCGCATACAACGTCGCCATCACCGCTTGCGACGGGTACGAACCCGGGTCGTTGCGGATCGCTTCATCCACCAATGGCGTGGCCGCCGCGTTGGCGTTGCTGTAGCCGTTGCTGTTGGTGATCTCGGCGATGATGTCCGGACGCATCAGGAAGTCCATGAACAGGTACGCGTTCTCGACGTTGGCGGCATCGCGCGGGATGGCGACCATGTCGTAAAAGCTGCCGGCGCCTTCCTTGGGAATGCTGTAGTCGATCACTACGTTGTTGCCGGATTCCACCGCGCGGGCCTTGGCCTGCAGCACGTCACCGGAGTAACCGACTGCCACACAGATGTTGCCGTTGGCCAGATCCGAGATGTATTTCGAGGAATGGAAGTACGCCACGTTCGGGCGGATCTTCATGAACAGCGCCTCGGCTTCCTTGATGTGCGCGGTGTCCTTGTCGTTCACCGGGTAACCCAGATAGTGCAGGGCAGCGGGGATCATTTCGGTCGGCGAATCGAGGAAGCTGATGCCGCAGGCTTTGAGTTTTTCAGCGTTTTCCGGCTTGAACAGCAAGTCCCAGGAGTTGGTCGGGGCGTTGGCGCCGAGCACTTCCTTGACCTTGGCCGGGTTGAAGCCGATGCCGATCGAGCCCCACATGTACGGGAACGCGTGGGCGTTGTCCGGATCACTGGCGGCGGCGTTTTTCAGCAGCACCGGGTTGAGATTCTTCCAGTTCGGCAGCTTGGATTTGTCCAGCGTCTGATAGACCCCGGCCTTGATTTGCTTGGCCAGGAAACTGTTCGACGGCACGACCAGGTCGTAACCGGATTTGCCCGCCAGCAAGCGTGCCTCAAGGGTCTCGTTGCTGTCGAAGACATCGTAGGTCACACGGATGCCGGTCTCGTCTTCGAACTTCTTGACGGTGTCTGGCGCGATGTAATCGGACCAGTTGTAAACACGCAGCACCTTGTCGTTGGCCTGGGCGCCCATGACGATTGCGCCCATTAAGGACAGTGTCAGCAGAGTCCTGCCAAACATTTTCATCGGTACAACTCCATTCTTTTTATTCACATTACGCGAAGCCCCCTCACCCTAACCCTCTCCCGGAGGGAGAGGGGACTGACCGAGGGGCTGACTACATTTGTGTAGGAGCTGTCGAGTGAAACGAGGCTGCGATCTTTTGATCTTTCACATCAAGATCAAAAGATCGCAGCGTGCCGCAGCTCCTACCGGTCAAGCGGTGGCGGCTTGTTGCGGTTGCTGCCACGACTCGTTTGCGGTCTGATCCATCGCTTCCTGAATCGCCCGTTTGCGGTTGGCTTCTGCCTTGCGGCCGAAGTACCAGACCAGGAAGGTCACCAGCGACACCGCCAGCAGAATCAGGCTGGCCACGGCGTTGATCTCCGGCTTCACGCCCAGACGCACCGCCGAGAACACTTCCATCGGCAGGGTGGTCGAACCCGGTCCGGAGACGAAGCTCGCCAACACCAGGTCATCCAGCGACAAGGCAAACGACATCATTCCGCCCGCCGCCAGCGACGGCGCGATCATTGGAATGGTGATCAGGAAAAACACCTTGAACGGCTTCGCACCGAGATCCATCGCCGCTTCTTCGATCGACAGGTCCAGCTCGCGAAGGCGGGCGGAGACTACCACCGCCACATAGGCTGCACAAAACGTGGTGTGGGCGATCCAGATCGTGACGATGCCACGCTCTTGCGGCCAGCCGATCAACTGCGCCATGGCCACGAACAGCAGCAACAGCGACAGACCGGTGATCACCTCAGGCATCACCAACGGCGCGGTGACCAGACCGCCAAACAGCGTGCGCCCCTTGAAGCGCGTGACGCGGGTCAGCACGAAAGCGGCGAGGGTGCCCAACGCCACGGCAGCAATCGCGGTGTAGCAGGCGATTTCCAGCGAGCGCACCACCGAGCCCATCAGTTGCGTGTTGTCGAGCAAGCCGACGTACCACTTCACCGACCAGCCGCCCCACACCGTCACCAGTTTCGAGGCGTTGAACGAGTAGATCACCAGAATCAGCATCGGCAGATAAATGAACATCAGACCGAAGATCAGCATGAACTTGGAAAAACCGAAGCGTTTCATCCCCGTGCCTCCATCTCTTTGGCCTGGCTGCGGTTGAACAGCAGAATCGGCACAATCAGGATCAACAGCATCACCACCGCCAGCGCAGACGCCACCGGCCAGTCGCGGTTATTGAAGAACTCTTGCCACAGCACGCGACCGATCATCAGCGTCTCCGGGCCACCCAACAGTTCCGGGATCACGAACTCGCCGACCACCGGAATGAACACCAGCATGCAGCCGGCAATAATGCCGTTCTTGGCCAGCGGCACGGTGATTTTCCAGAAGTTGTTGAAGTTGCTCGAACCCAGATCCTGCGCGGCTTCCAGCAGGCTGCCATCATGCTTGACGAGGTTGGCGTACAGCGGCAAGACCATGAACGGCAGGTAGGCGTAAACCACACCGATATACACAGCCGTGTTGGTGTTGAGGATCTCGATCGGGTGATCGGTGAGCCCCGTCCACATCAGAAACGCGTTGAGCAAACCGTTGTTGCTGAGGATACCCATCCACGCGTAAACGCGGATCAGGATCGCGGTCCAGGTCGGCATCATGATCAACAGCAGCAGGACGTTTTGCGTTTCCTTGCCGGTCTTGGTGATCGCGTAGGCCATGGGGAAACCGATCAGCAGGCACATCATCGTGCTCAGTGCCGCGACTTTCAGCGAACCGAGATACGCCGACAAGTACAGCTCGTCTTCGCCGAGCATGGTGTAGTTGCCGATGTTCAGCAGCAGCTGGAATTTCTGTTCGGCGTAGGTGTAGATCTCCGAGTACGGCGGGATCGACAGCGCGGCTTCCGAGAAACTGATCTTCATCACCAGGAAAAACGGCAGCATGAAGAACAGGAACAGCCAGATGAACGGAATGCCGATCACCAGTTTTCGCCCGCTGGGCACCAGGCGCAGGAATTGCTGATTGAAGGTTTTCATGAGCGCAGTACCACGCCGCTGTCGTCTTCCCACCAGACGTAGACTTTGTCGTCCCAGGTCGGCCGCGCGCCACGGCGTTCGGCGTTGGCCATGAACGACTGGACGATTTTGCCGCCGGGCAGTTCGACGTAGAACACCGAGTGACCGCCGAGGTAGGCGATGTCATGCACCTTGCCTTCGGACCAGTTGTAGCGGAACTCAGGTTGGGTCGTGCTGACGAGCATTTTTTCCGGACGGATCGCGTAGGTGACCGACTTGTCCTGCACCGAAGTGCTGACACCGTGACCGACGTAGATCTTCTGTTCCAGGTCCGGGCTGTGGATGATCGCGTGACCTTCAAGGTCTTCCACCACGGTGCCGTCGAAGGCGTTCACGTTGCCGATAAATTCGCAGACCATGCGGCTGACCGGCGCTTCATAGATGTCGATCGGGCTGCCGATCTGCGCGATCCAACCGAGGTGCATGATTGCGATGCGTTCGGCCATGGTCATGGCCTCTTCCTGGTCGTGGGTCACCATCACGCACGTCACGCCGACGCGCTCGATGATCTGCACCAGTTCCAGTTGCATCTGCGAACGCAGCTTTTTATCCAGCGCGCCCATCGGCTCGTCGAGCAGCAACAGCTTCGGACGCTTGGCCAGCGAGCGGGCGAGGGCGACGCGCTGACGCTGGCCGCCAGACAACTGATGCGGACGGCGTTTGGCGTATTGGGTCATGTGCACCAGACGCAGCATTTCATCGACACGGGCATCGATTTCACTGGCCGGCAAACGGTCCTGCTTGAGGCCGAAGGCGATGTTTTGCGCGACCGTCATGTGTGGGAACAGCGCGTAGGACTGGAACATCATGTTGATCGGCCGCTCGTACGGCGGCATGTCGGTGATGTCCACGCCGTCGAGCAGAATCCGCCCTTCAGTCGGGCGCTCGAAACCGGCGAGCATGCGCAGCAGGGTCGATTTGCCCGAACCGGAGCCACCGAGCAGGGCAAAGATTTCGCCCTGATGGATCTCCAGGGACACATCGTCCACGGCCACGGTTTCGTCGAACTTCTTGGTGACACGATCGACTTTCACCAGCACCTTTTTCGGTTGCTGATGACCTTCAAGTGCCTTCCTGTAAGTGCTGGAGGCGTTTGCCATGTGAAACTCCCAACAGGTTTCGTTCGCCTGGCCAATGTGGCCGGGCTTAAGTGGATTGCAAGCCAGGAACAACCATCCCCCTCACACATGTCCCTGTAGGAGCTGCCGAAGGCTGCGATCTTTTGATCTTGTTTTTTACAATCAACATCAAAAGATCGCAGCCTTCGGCAGCTCCTACAGGGGCCACATTTTCAGTGGGTTGTCCTGGCTTGGTCGGCGCCGCCGTCCTGGCTGCCTGGGTCGTACTTGTTGTTATTACGGGTGTTGCTGTTCACGAATGACGGATGTGCGCAGGCACACCCGACGTCCGTGGGGGCAGTAAATCGTTACGTATGCTTGGGTTGGATCAGCTCTGGTTGCGCCGCGCCGCCCGTTGCCGGCAAGCCGCGCCGAATGCCTGGAAAATCTTCAGGTAGTTCGGGTTGTCGAGCACTTGCCATTCCGGGTGCCATTGCACGCCGAGGGCGAAGGTCGGGCTGTGTTCGACCGAGATCGCCTCGATCAAACCGTCCGGCGCCACCGCTTCGGCACGCAGGCCGGGGGCGAGGCGATCGATGCCTTGGCTGTGAATCGAGTTGACCTGGAACTCGCTCGGCAGCTCCAGTGCTTCGAACACGCCGCCGCTCAATACCGTCACGGCGTGGGCCGGTGCGTATTGCACAGCCACGTCGGGGCTGTCGGCTTCGCGGTGATCGAGCATGCCCGGCAGCTCATGCACCTTCTGATGCAGGCTGCCGCCGAACGCCACGTTCATTTCCTGGAAACCACGGCAGATGCCGAGCACCGGAACGCCCGCCGCGATGGCTGCACGCAATAAAGGAAGGGTGGTGGCATCCCGCGCCGGATCGTGATCCGTGCCGGGTTCGCTGGCCGGGCCTTGATAGTGGAAAGGTTCCACGTTCGAAGGGGAGCCGGTCAGCAGCAGACCGTCGAGTTTACCGAGCAGGTCTTCGATTTCAGTCAGGTTGCCAAGGGAAGGAATGACCACTGGCAGCCCGTTAGCGCCAACGCTGACAGCACGTACGTACTTGTCGCCGCTGATGTGATAGGGGTGCAGGCCAATCTGTTTGACGCACGCAGTAACGCCGATCAATGGCTTGAATGCCATTTTTATTCACCTCGAAGTTTGACACTTGAACGAGCTTTTCCGGAGCTTAGCCTCGTTGATTTTAATTAACAACTGCCATGTAAAAAATTCTAAACGCCGTTCATCATATCTTCATGATTCCCGGGGCTGTGGCGCCTGTATTGGCACGCAAGTGTTAAAAAAAGCCCGAAAAATAAACCTTGAGCGGTCATCTGTTCGCTATTGACTTCACTTTGCCGTTCGGGTTGACTGGCTCGGCGAAACAGCAGTGAACATAATAATTAACAGCTAAATAGGTGCATCATGTCGGTCCCTCTGCGTACCGTTCAACTCAACGAAGCAAACGCATTCCTTAAGAAATATCCTGAGGTTTTGTACGTCGACCTTCTGATTGCGGATATGAACGGTGTGGTGCGCGGCAAGCGCATCGAACGCACCAGTCTTCATAAGGTTTACGAGAAAGGCATCAACTTGCCGGCCTCGCTTTTCGCGCTCGACATCAATGGCTCCACGGTGGAAAGCACCGGCCTGGGTCTGGACATCGGCGACGCTGACCGCATCTGCTACCCGATCCCCGGCACCCTGAGCATCGAGCCGTGGCAGAAGCGCCCAACCGCACAACTACTAATGACCATGCACGAAATCGAAGGCCAGCCGTTCTTCGCTGACCCACGTGAAGTGCTGGCCAACGTCGTGCGCAAATTCGACGAACTGGGCCTGACCATCTGCGCCGCGTTCGAACTCGAGTTCTATCTGATCGACCAGGACAACGTGAACGGCCGTCCGCAGTCGCCACGTTCGCCGGTGTCCGGCAAGCGTCCGGTGTCGACTCAGGTGTATTTGATCGACGACCTCGACGAATACGTCGATTGCCTGCAAGACATCCTCGAAGGCGCGAAAGAGCAGGGCATCCCCGCTGACGCGATCGTCAAGGAAAGCGCCCCGGCGCAGTTCGAAGTCAACCTGCATCACGTCTCCGACCCGATCAAGGCGTGCGACTACGCCGTCCTGCTCAAGCGTCTGGTGAAGAACATCGCCTACGACCATGAGATGGACACCACCTTCATGGCCAAGCCGTATCCGGGTCAGGCGGGCAACGGTCTGCACGTGCACATTTCGATCCTGGACAAAGAAGGCAACAACATCTTCGCCAGCGAGGATCCCGAGCAGAACGCCGCCCTGCGTCACGCGATCGGCGGTGTGCTGGAGACCCTGCCTGCGCAAATGGCGTTCCTCTGCCCGAACGTCAACTCGTACCGCCGCTTTGGCGCGCAGTTCTACGTGCCGAACTCACCGAGCTGGGGCATCGACAACCGCACCGTTGCGGTCCGTGTGCCAACCGGTTCGGCCGACGCTGTGCGTATCGAGCATCGCGTGGCTGGCGCTGACGCCAACCCGTATCTGTTGATGGCATCGGTGCTGGCCGGTATTCACCACGGTCTGACCCATCAGATCGAGCCGGGCGCTCCGGTGGAAGGCAACAGCTACGAGCAGAACGAACAGAGCCTGCCGAACAACCTGCGCGATGCACTGCGCGAGCTGGACGACAGCGAGGTCATGGCCCGCTACATCGACCCGATGTACATCGACGTGTTTGTCGCGTGTAAGGAGAGCGAGCTGGCCGAGTTCGAGAACTCGATTTCTGACCTTGAGTACAACTGGTATCTGCACACAGTCTGAGTATTTGAGGGCCCCAAAGGCCAAAAGCCCCTCACCCTAACCCTCCCGAAACGTCGGACCGCCCGGAGGGAGAGGGGACTGACCGGGTTGTCTTGAGATGTTCAGCGACCTGAACGATCCAGTCGATTATGGATTCGGCAAAGATTTTTCAGGTCGGCGGAGATTTTGAGCATCCCCCAATCGGTCCCCTCTACCTCCGGGAGAGGGCTAGGGTGAGGGCAGCCATCCCAAGCCGGACATCGCAGCCAGACAACACCCCCAATCCCCCCTTGTCGAGCCACAACAATGACAACGACCCGCAACGACTGGGAACAACGCTTCCAGTCCCTGACCATCGAAGCCCGCGCATTCATCAACGGTGAATACCGCCCGGCCATCAGTGGCGATACCTTCGAATGCCTGAGCCCCGTCGACGGCCGTTTCCTCGCCTCCGTGGCCAGCACCGATGAAGCCGACGCCAACCTCGCCGTTGAAGTCGCGCGCCAGTCTTTCGAATCCGGCGTGTGGGCGAAAAAAGCCCCGGCCGAGCGCAAACGCATTCTGATTCGCTTCGCCGATCTGATCCTGCAGAACCAGGAAGAACTGGCGCTGCTGGAAACCCTCGACATGGGTAAACCGATCAGCGATTCGATGAGCATCGACATCCCGGCGACCGCCAACGCGATCCGCTGGAGCGCCGAAGCCATCGACAAGATCTACGACGAAGTCGCCGCCACCCCGCATGACCAACTCGGCCTCGTCACCCGCGAGCCATCGGGCGTCGTTGCAGCCATCGTGCCGTGGAACTTCCCGTTGATCATGGCCAGCTGGAAGTTCGCGCCAGCGCTGGCAGCAGGCAACTCGTTCATCCTCAAGCCTTCGGAAAAGTCGCCGCTGACCGCGATCCGCATTGCGCAACTGGCGCTGGATGCCGGCATTCCGAAAGGCGTGTTCAACGTCCTGCCAGGCTTCGGCCACACCGTCGGCAAGGCGTTGGCATTGCACATGGACGTCGACGTGCTGGCCTTCACCGGCTCCACGGCGATTGCCAAGCAACTGATGATTTATGCAGGCCAAAGCAACATGAAACGCGTCTGGCTCGAAGCGGGGGGCAAGAGCCCGAACGTGGTGTTTGCCGACGCACCGGATTTGCGTGCGGCAGCACAAGCAGCGGCCGGCGCCATTGCCTTCAACCAGGGCGAAGTCTGCACTGCGGGTTCGCGCTTGCTGGTCGAGCGTTCGATCCGCGAGCAGTTCATTCCGCTGTTGGTGGAGGCGCTGCAAGCATGGAAACCGGGTCATTCACTGGATCCGACGACCACCGTCGGCGCCGTGGTCGATCAGCGTCAACTCGACAACGTGCTGCGCTACATCAGCATCGGTCGCGAGCAGGGCGCCGAGTTGATCGCTGGCGGTCAACGCACCCTCGAAGAAACCGGTGGCCTCTATGTGCAACCGGCGCTGTTCGACGGCGTGACCAACGCGATGACCATCGCCCAGGAAGAAATCTTCGGCCCGGTGCTGTCGCTGATCACCTTTGACACCGCTGAAGAAGCGCTGCAGATCGCCAACGACAGCATCTTCGGCCTCGCCGCC
Organism: Pseudomonas sp. AIG; assembly: GCF_977020205.1. Lineage (NCBI taxonomy): Bacteria > Pseudomonadati > Pseudomonadota > Gammaproteobacteria > Pseudomonadales > Pseudomonadaceae > Pseudomonas > Pseudomonas sp. AIG. Next base: position 117,566 of record NZ_CDROCK010000009.1, read on the forward strand.
GGCGTGTGGACCAGCAATCTCAGCAAGGCGCACACCTTTGCTCGCGGCTTGCGCGCGGGCAGCGTCTGGGTCAACCAGTACGACGGCGGCGACATGACCGCACCGTTCGGTGGCTTCAAACAGTCGGGCAACGGCCGCGATAAATCGCTGCATGCGTTCGACAAGTACACCGAGCTGAAAGCGACCTGGATCAAGCTCTGATTTTCTACAACGGTGGTCGCTTTTGATGAGCGACCCTCGGAGAACAATAAAATGAAGCAACAACACGTAAACAGCTACTACGCCGCCACCCGCAACGAAGTCATCGACTTTCCGGTTCTGGAAGAAGCGGTGGATTGCGACGTCTGCATCATCGGCGCAGGCTACACCGGCCTGTCCTCGGCGCTGTTCCTCACCGAAGCCGGCTATAAAGTGACGGTGCTGGAAGCGGCGAAAGTCGGCTACGGCGCCAGCGGCCGCAACGGCGGTCAACTGGTCAACTCGTACAGCCGCGACGTCGACGTGATCGAAGAGCGCTACGGCGACAAGACTGCGGAAATCCTCGGCAGCATGATCTTCGAAGGCGCCGACATCATCCGTTCGCGCATCAAGGAATACGACATCCAATGCGACTATCGCCCGGGCGGTATCTTCGCAGCGATGAACAAGAAACAACTCAACGGTCTGGCCGAGCAAAAGCGCGGTTGGGAACGTTACGGCAACCGCAATCTGAAGATGCTCGACGCGGCTGACATCCGTCGCGAAGTCGGTTCCGACGCTTACGTTGGCGGTCTGTTGGACATGCAGGGCGGCCACGTTCATCCGTTGAACCTGGCGCTCGGTGAAGCTGCGGCGATTACGCGTTTGGGTGGCAAAATCTACGAGCAGTCGGCTGCCGTGGAAATCAAGTACGGCGAGCCGAACGTCGTGCGCACCGCCAAAGGCCAGGTCCGCGCCAAGTACCTGTTGATCGCCGGTAACGCTTATCTGCCGCAAGGTCTCGACAACCGCGTGACCGCGAAAAGCATGCCGTGCGGTTCGCAAATCGTCGTCACCGAACCGTTGACCGAGAAACAGGCACGCAGCCTGATCACCAACAACTACTGCGTCGAAGACTGCAACTACCTGCTGGATTACTACCGCCTCACCGCCGACAACCGCTTGCTCTACGGCGGCGGTGTGGTCTACGGCGCGCGGGAACCGGACGACATCGAACAACTGATCCGCCCGAAGATCCTCAAGACCTTCCCGCAGCTCAAGGACGTGAAAATCGACTACCGCTGGACCGGCAATTTCCTGCTGACCATGTCACGCATGCCGCAATTTGGCCGTATCGAAAAGAACGCCTACTACATGCAAGGCTACAGCGGCCACGGCGTCACCTGCTCGCACCTGGCCGGCAAACTGATCTCGGAAATGATCCGCGGCGACGCCGAGCGTTTCGACGCTTTCGCGTCCTTGCCACACATGCCAATGCTCGGCGGCCGCACCTTCTCCGCGCCACTCACCGCCCTCGGCGCTGTCTACTACTCGCTGCGCGACCGCTTCGGCATTTAAGTTACCTCCCCGGCGGCGGCCCCAAGACCCCGCCGGTTTTTTACCTGACACACCAAATATCAAAATGTAGGAGTGAGCCTGCTCGCGATGAGGCCAGCCCAGCCACCATCCCTCCCACAGAAACACCACAAACCCTGTGGGAGCGAGCTTGCTCGCGAAGGCGGTTATCCAGTCAAAAATAATGGTGAATGTGCCACCCAATCGCGAGCAGGCTCACTCCTACAGGTCCGCATTACCAAGGCAAGAAGGACTTTTGCCCCACCGTCCATCGAACCTGCTGAGCAACACCGGCAAACGTGATTTAATAGCCGCCTTTCACGGTTCCGGGACACGGGAGCAACGTGATCCGCGCCCCTCGCGCGGCACCCGCCACCCACCCCCATTACCCGTGGGTCTGCGCGAGAACCGCCGAGCGGCGATCAGGCAAGGCAAAAACAGGCGAGGAAGCGGAGTGTAGGGCCCTACATGAGCATTCCGAGCCTGTTTTTAACGCAGCATGATCGTCGCGCAGGCAGTTTTCGCGCAGAGCCTAAGTACTTCTCACATAAGGCAGTCATGGATACGGGTTCTCGACTCAAACTAGTACGCGAAAGCTACAAACTCTCCCAGCGCGAGCTGGCCCGGCGTAGCGGCGTGACCAATGCCACCATCTCCCTGATCGAACAGAATCGCGTCAGCCCCTCCGTCAGCTCACTGAAAAAGCTGCTCGAAGGCATACCGATGTCTCTGGCCGACTTCTTCACCTTCGACCAACCCCCGCGCGAACACCAATACGTCTTCCGCGCCAACGAACAACCCGACCTCGGCCGCCACGGCCTGCGCCTGCTACTGATCGGCGCCTCCGTGCCCAGCCGCCAGATGCGCTTGCTGCGCGAACAATACGCACCAGGTGCGAGTTCCGGGGAAGAGCCGATTGTTCACGCTGAGGGCGAGGAGTGTGGGCTGGTGACGCGGGGCACGGTGGAGTTGACCGTGGATGGGTCGGTGAGTGTGTTGAATGCGGGGGATGGGTATTATTTCCCGACGACATTGCCGCATAAGTTTCGGAATATCGGGGCGGATGAGGCTGAGATAATTAGTGCGAATACGCCGGCGAATTTTTAGCGGATTGATCACAGGGAGTGTTGTTCGCTCCTTAATATGGATATTTACTGCTGGTGCTAATTTAAAATGTCTCCCACTGCAAAATTGAATGGTTTAATTGCGACCACGACCGTCACGGTCATGTATTTGTTAATTATCTACGCAGTTCCTTATCTCAATCAGACAGGATTGAATTATCCCGTTTTATTGTCTGTGGCAGCAGTGTTCTCATCGGCTGGGCTATATCGCGTTTTGTCTCTCGGTATGGCTTGGTGGATGGGACGCTGCGAATGGTTAAAGAGCCTTATTCTTGGTGCTCATTACATGCACGGTACTTGGGTGGGTTGTTTTTATGGTCATGCCGGTGATAAGCGTTTTATGATTGAGCACTTTGTGCAAGATTTGGAGGGGCTTGTGATAACTGGTCGGTCATTTACCGATAATAAACAGCCGCACGGTTATTGGGAGAGCGACTCAACAACAATTGACGCCAAGAAAGGGCGGATTATGTTCACCTACAAGTTTGATGTGCTTTCTCGGCATTCATCTCTTTTTGGAATTCATTCTTCACTTTTTGAGCGCCAGTCTGCGCATTCGCCTCCTAGAGCAACCTCTGGATTTGCACACGACTTGAATGATGAAACGCGAATTGCAGTAAATTCAATAAAAATTTCTACTTCGCTGCTATCTTGGGATGAGGCCTACATAAAGGCCGAATCGATTTTTTCTGGTTGAAAGGGTTTTTGTAAGCGCATCGGAGTGTTTGGTCGTGATGCGAACAGGTGTACAAAAAGGTGCCGGCGCAAAGATCGAAAAGGTGACAGATCTATTTTGGTAGTGATCTGTCACCGTTATGGATTATTTCTTTTTAGGTTTACCTGCATCACTTCGCTTGTCGCGAACTTGACCATCATTGTTTCTGGAGCGAGGCTGCTCACCACCGCCTGGCTTCGGTACAGTCACGTTTGGGTTAAAAGGTCTTCTGTCTGTCATTTTTTCTTCCTTACATTAATTGAAGGGGTACATGAAAAAACACAGCCTTGATTCACTAAATACTCGGTAGTTTAAGTCTCACCGAACCGCTGATGGCCAATGGCTGATCCGAACGCTATCAAATCGCCATCGCTATTTCCATCCCCTATTGTGGAAAGAATGGCTATCGAAAAAATGCGGTGGAGGAGTGATGTCCACTTTTCGCACGGATTCTTTCTACGATGCAGGTTCAAACCCCCGCTGCTCAATCACCCGAAACACATCACTCACATCCTGCACCATGATTCTGGCGATGTTGGTGACGGTGTTGATGTCGTGCTCTGCGTGATCGGCGAGACGGGTACAGGCGATGAGGTCAAGGTATTTGAGGACGGCGTTGAGGCGTTCGGCTGCGCAGGCGTGGAGGTCGCGTAGCGGGGCGTTGGTGTCGATGAGGAGGACGGGCTGGTCGGTGGCGGGGTGCGACATGTGGGCGTAGCCGTGGAGCGGTATTTTGATCGTCATAGCAAAGGCCTCTCAGTAAAAATGAGCCACCGTTTTGCTGCGAAACAAGATGGGTGGCGGTTGTGAGCGGGTTCGCAGACCGAGGAGAAACCAGACTCGGCAGACTCGAAAGTCTCCCGCACACAACCGCCATAAAACGTAATGCTGGCGAATTTTGCCAGAATTGTCGCTAGACGGTGTTAGCCAATTTCTCGTTAGGGCTGCGAAACCCATCGCTGACTGCGGTCGGCGACAACCTCACTCTAGGCATCAATTTCACCAGCCACAACCGACCTGTAGGACGTGAAACCCGTACCCGTGGCGAGGGCGCTTGCTCCCGCTCGGCGACACATCCGTCGTAATTCGGGGCGTGCGGTATCTCTGGGAGAAACGGACTATCCGGTTTTGGCGCAGCTTCGCAGCCCACCGGGAGCAAGCTCTCTCGCCACATGGGGTGTTTTCCTACGAAGTTTTCAGACGTCGAAATTGCGCGAGCCTTTTGGGCGATAACCATTCGTCTGGTGCACCGCACCTTCGCCGCACACCTCCTTCCAATGCTGTAACTCCCCACGCAAAGGAAGAGCCACCATGCTGAACCATAAAATCGCGGTGTTTACCCTCGCGGCGTTGCTGTCCGGCAGTTCGCTGTACGCGATCGCGGCTGGCGAAACGCCGACTCCGACAGCGAACGACGGCACCAGCCAGACGCGTGACCCGGCGTCCCCTGCCACCAATGCCGACCCGGATGCCAATTCGCTGCCCAAGGGCGGTGATGGTGGCAAGACCGACAATGGGCCGGTGCCTTCTGCCTCCAAGCCCAGCCCTGCGGGTCAACCGTCTGGTAGCAGCAGTGGTGGTAACGGCGGTGGTTAACGGAAATCGCGCACTAAAAAGCCCGGTCCTTTTGAGCCGGGCTTTTCTTTGCCTGTCGCGAACGCAGATATCAGGCGTTCACTTTGCCTTCCACTGCCCGCCGCCATTCTCACAATCAATCCGAGCCTGGGCCAAATGCTCCACGTCGTAGTAATACGTGGTCACTTGAGCGTTGTCGGGGATGTTCAATGCCTTGGCGTTCTTGTCCTTGCTGGTGGAGTGCGGGTTGGCCAGGGATTCCTGGGTGATCGTGGCGATGCACGCGGCCTGATAGTGGTCGGCGCAATGTTCCACTTTGTTCTTGGTGCTGCTGAGCATGTCTTTGCTTTCGTTGCTGCACGACCAGTCGATTGAGTTCACCGGCATGCCTTCGTATTCATAACAACTGTGGCTTTCGACCGACGGCACTGAGGCGCTGGAGGATTGGGTCTGCACGTCGCAGCCTTCGGCCATGACGCAGGTGGGGATGATGGCGAAGGTGGCGATCAGAAGCAGGAAGCGAATGTTCATCGGAGTTTCCTCTTCAGGGGCGCCGGGTCTGATCGATGATTTTGGCGCTTTAAAGTTTCGAGGCGGCGTGGAGGAGGGAGGTTCCATCGGGTTTTTGATTTGCTCCCGTGGCGTACACTGCGAAACAATCGGAAACATTCAGCGCCCAAGGATTGGAACATCGCCCATGATCGAAATCGGCAGCCGCAATAACGCGCCCCCCTCGCAGCATCCATTCCACGACATCTACCTGTTTCACATTGACCCTGCCAAGCCAGAAACACCGTTCTGTTTCGAGCAGTCGATGTCCGGCGGGCATATGGAGCATGGCGGTGCGCGGTGGTTGGCGCGGGATGAGCTGGATGCCTGGCCGGGAGAGTGGCGCGAGCATCTGAAAAAGGCCGATTGCGCGTGGGTTGCCGAGTTGATCGATGCCCATCCAAAAGCCGAACAGGCCACATTGGTCTCACTGATTCTTCAGCGCCATTCCGCGCCAGCGAAGCCAGTCAGTCGCCTGAAGGCGATCGGCAACTGGCTCAAGCGCAATATCCATGTCGGCGGCCGCTACGGCGTTTAACCCTCGGAGACTCTCATGACCCAAACCCTCGAACGCGCTATCGCCATCGCTGCTACGGCCCACGCCGGGCAAGTGGACAAGGGCGGATCGCCGTACATTTTGCATCCGCTGAAAGTCATGTTACGCATGAGCACGCTGGAAGAACGCATCGTCGCTGTGCTGCACGATGTGGTCGAAGACTGCGGCGTCAGCCTCGATGATTTGCGCAAAGAAGGCTTCAGCGAAGAGGTTTTGAGCGCTATCGAGTCTGTGACCAAAGTGCCGGGCGAATCCTATGAAGACTTCGTCGACCGCGCCGCACAGAACCCGATCGGCCGGGTGGTGAAGCTGGCGGATCTGGAAGAGAACAGCGACCTGTCGCGGATTGCCTCGCCGAGTTGGGAGGATCTGGAGCGGATCGAAAAATACCGCCGCGCGATTGGCCGGTTGCGCGGCTGAAAACGAATACATTCCCTGTAGGAGCTGCCGAAGGCTGCGATCTTTTGATCTTGATCTTCAAAAACAAAGTCAAAAGATCGTCCGATCGCGGCCCGAGCCTTCGGCAGCTCCTACACGGGTTGTGGTGTGTCAGGTAAATAGCCAGGAAGGCGACTATGAAATCCATTCTGTGTTTGTTGATTGCTGCCGGTTTCGGCGCGCTGTTGCAGTTCGAAGGCGTGCCCCACGGTTTGTTGTTGGGTTCGATTGTCGTCACTGCATTGTTCGCCAGTAAAACCGGTATCGCCCCGGCAACTCCTTATGGACTGGGCTACATCCAGATCACGCTGGGCATCGCCACCGGGCTGATGTTCGAAGCGTGGGACAGCGAGACGGCCTCGACGATGTTGCCGAGCCTCGGTGTGTTGTTGATTTGCCTGACGGTGCAAATCGCGTTGGCCGGATGGTGGCTGACGCGCGGCGCAGGCTGGAATCGCACTGATGCGCTGTTAGCGGTTTATCCCGGCGCACTGGCGGCGGTGTTCGATTTACTCGACTCGGAAAAGGCTTCGAGCAAGGTCATCATCGTGCATCTAATGCGCTTGCTGCTGATCACGGTGCTGGTGAGTTTCCTGATTCCCGGACAAGCCGCTGCAGTGGCGGTTGCCGATGGTGATCCTTTGACGACGGGCATGGCGCTGACCGCGTGTTCGGTCATCGCGTTGAGTGTACTGCTCGGACGCTTGCTGCTGGTGATCGGCGTGCCGGCGCCGTTCATGCTCACGGCGATCATCATCACGGCGGTGTTTGTGAAATCGGGATGGCTGCATGGTTTTCACATGCCGGACTGGAGTCTGAATCTGGCGGCGCTGATTCTCGGCGTGCGGATCGGCTCAAGGTTTCAGGGGCTTGGCGTCGCGGAACTGGGGCGTCATGGCCGCACGGCGTTGGTCTCGGTGGGTTTGATGATCGTGGTGGCGGCGGTGTTTGCTGAAGTCGCGGCACGCTGGTTGGGCAGTGATCCGCTGTCGCTGTGGCTGGCGTACATGCCGGGGGCGATTGAGACGATTGCGATTGTCGCGTTTGGTGGTGGGCTGAATGTGGTGTTTATTCTGACTCATCATCTGAGCCGGATGGTGTTGCTGCATTTTGCGCCGGCGTTATTGGTGCAGGTGCGGCGGGCGCGGGAGGAAGCCTGACTGGAGCCACTGATGCCTGCATGTTGCGGTGTGTCAGTTAGATCCGTCCCCCTCACCCCAGCCCTCTCCCCCCAGGGGGGCGAGGGGGAAAGGGAGCCGATCTTCATGTCATTCAAAACCTGAGTTCGACTCGGGTATCTCACGTCACGGGGAAGCTTTCAAAACCTGAGTTCGACTCGGTGTTTCAGGTCGGCGTACCTCTTCCAAACACCTCGGTCAGTCCCCTCTCCCTCTGGGAGAGGGTTAGGGTGAGGGGCTTTTGCTCTACGTGGTTGATGCGGCGCTAGCGGATGTGTGCGTCGAAGCCTTCGCTATCCGGCGCGATATCGCTCTTCAACGTCAAGGCGGGAATCTCATAGTCCCCCCCATTCTGCTGCCGAAACCCAATCGGCCGCGCACTCCACAATTCATCCAGCCGTCGCCCCAATTCCTCACAAGTCTCGGCATACCGCGCCGCATCCATCCGACTCGTCCGATACACCACAAACGGCGGCACCACTTCAAAACCGGGGTAATACAAAATCCCGTGCTGGATCGGAAACAGCAGATCATCCATCGGCCCGTTAATCCCACGCGGCGCATAGTGCGATTCCCAGCCGCCGGTGGTGACCATCAACATCGCCCGTTTGCCTTTCATTTTCCCTTCGCCATAACGCTCGCCCCAACGACTGTCGGAATGCTCGCCGACGCCGTAGGCAAAGCCATAGGCATACACCCGATCAACCCAGCCTTTGAGAATCGCCGGCATGGTGAACCACCACAGCGGAAACTGCAGAATCAGCGCATCCGCCCACAACAGTTTTTCCTGCTCGCGAGCGATGTCGGCAGCCTGGGTGCCTTCGGCGTAAGCGATTTTCGAGTCGAGGGAGGCGTGGAACGGTTTCGTCGCATCGCGCTGCGGGGCGTCGTCGGCGTCGAGGCTGGCTTTCCAGTTCATCGCGTAGAGGTCGGAGACCTGCACGGTGTGGCCGGCGGCTTGCAGGCGCTGGACGCTGAAGTCGCGCAGCGAGCCGTTGAGGGAAGTCGGTTCTGGATGGGCGTAAACCAGTAGCACGTTCATGTTGAAGCTCCGTTCGCTGAGTGACTGCAGGATCGGCGTTCAACCGGTATATTGGAAATGAATGTCTGATATGTCTGGTATAGCCATGAATAATTTGAGACGGCTGGATATCAATCTGTTGCTGACCCTCGATGTGCTGCTGTCGGAGCACAACGTCACCCGCGCGGCGCAGCGCTTGAACCTGTCGCAGCCTTCGGTGAGCGTGCATCTGGCCAAGTTGCGCGACATCTTTGGTGATCCGCTGCTGTTGCCCGGGCCGCGCGGCATGCGCCCGACGGCACGCGCCGATGAATTGCGTGAACCGTTGCGCGAGGCATTGGAAGCGTTGGAGAGGGCGGTGGCGCCGGCCAGTGCGTTCGACCCGGCGCTGGCGACGCACACCTGGAAAATCGCCGCGACCGATTACGGCGAGTCGACGGTGGTGTTGCCGGCGCTGGGCGGCTTGCGCGAACAGGCGCCGGGCACGCGGCTGGCGGTGATCGATCTGACCCCGGCGCATCTGGTCAAACAGGCCGAGCAGGGCGTCTTCGATCTGGCGCTGCACATCAGCGAAGACGCGCCACCGGAGTTGCATCGACGGCCGCTGTTTACCGAGCGTTATGTGTTGGCCGGCCGTATCGGCCATCCGGGGCTGAAGTCTGCGCCCACGCGCAAACAGTTCTGCGCGCTGGAACACGTGATGGTGTCGCGCGAGGGCGGGGGCTTTTTCGGGGTGACTGACCGGGCGTTGGCCGATGTCGGGCTGATGCGCAAAGTGGTGTTGTCGGTGCCGCACTTTCTGATGGCGATGTCGGTGTTGGCCAGCACCGACCTGGTGGCGATGCTGCCGTCACGCCTGGTGCGTGGCAACCCGGCCCTGCAAGTGGTCGACGCGCCGCTGGAAGTGCCCGGCTACGAAATGGCGATGTTCTGGGGTGAACGCTCGCATCGCGATCCGGCACACAAGTGGTTGCGCGAGCATTTGTTGGCGTCGGTCTGAGGCACTGTCAGGCGTGGCCGAGGGCAATCGCAAACGACACGACGATCATGCACGCAAACGCAAAATTGAGATTCATGAGGTGTTCATCCTGAGCCTTTTAGAAGTGGGGCCATTCTGAACAGGTTGAAAGCAAAGAAAAAATTCGCCTTGTTGATTCCAATGATCGAAACCATTGATACCCCGTCGGTTTGTGTTTGTTCGAGGCTTTCGCTAATCTCGCAAATACCTGCAACTACAAGCATAAACAGGCATAACCATGCACGATCATTCCGCAGCTGAACTGCCATCCCTGCGCCGGCAGAAAATCCTTCTGCTCCTCGAACGTGACGGCAAGGTCATGGCGTCCGAGTTGAGCCAGCACTTCGCAGTCTCCGAAGACACCATCCGCCGCGATCTAGCCGAACTGGACAATGCCGGGCTGGTGCAGCGTGTCCACGGCGGGGCGCTGCCGCGTCCGAAAGACTCCGGCAAGGATTACTTCACGCGGCTGGACGAGACCGATGATGTGAAGATTCGCCTGGCGCAACGGGCGGCGCTGGAAGTGGAGGACGGGCAGATTGTGCTGTTCGATTCCGGCTCGACCACCTTGCAGGTGGCGCGCTCGTTGCGTGCCGATATCAGCATCACGGCGGTGACGGCTTCGCCGATGACGGCGATTGCCTTGTCTGAGTTCAAGGGTGTGAAGGTGATTCTCGCTGGCGGCCAGTTGAACCCGCGAACGATGGCGGCGGGTGGACATGAGGCGCTGCGGTTGCTGGCCGGGATCAGGGCGGATCTGGCGATCACCGGCGTCTGTGCGATTCATCCGGAAGTGGGGATTACTTCGCTGCATTTTGATGAAGTGCCGGTGAAGCAGGCGATGCTGGAGGGCGCGACGCGGGTGATTGCGGTGACTTCGGCGGACAAGTTGGGAGCGGTGGAGCCGTTTGTGGTGGCGCCGTGTTCGCGCCTGCATACGCTGATTACCGAGCGGCATGTAGCGTCGGGGAGTGTCGAGGATTATCGGCGGTTGGGGATTGTGGTGGAGCAACTCCCGGATTGAATTTTTGGTGAATTTGAGGGCCTCTTCGCGAGCAGGCTCGCTCCTACAGGGGATCGCATTCCAAAATGTAGGAGTGAGCCTGCTCGCGATAGGGCCAATGCAATCACCGCAACTTTTCGAGCATCTGGTAATACCACATCCCGGCGGCCAGTAGCGGGTTACCGAGCAAATCCCCCATCGGCACACGAATGTGCTGGCACTGGGCAAACGTATCGAACTGCTCCATCTGCCCGGTAATCGCCCGGCCCATGATTTCGCCCATGATGTGTGTGGTCGCGATGCCGTGCCCCGAGTAGCCCTGGCAATACCAGACGTTGTCCGAGAGCTTGCCCAGTTGCGGGATGCGGTTGATGACGATGCCCATCGCGCAGCTCCACTGGTAATCGATCTGCACGCCTTTGAGCGCCGGGAAGGTTTGCTCGATGCACGGGCGCAGCTCGGCGGCGATGTCGCGTGAATCCTTGCCGCTGTAGTTGGCGCCGCCACCGAACAACAGACGGCCATCGGCGGTGAGGCGGTAGTAGTCGAGGACGAAACGGCAGTCGTAGACGGCCAGATCTTCCGGGTTGATCTGCTTGGCCAGATCGCCGAGCGGCGCGGTGGTGACAATGCCGCCCATGGCCGGGAAAATCTTGCCCTTGAGCTGACCCGGTTCGAGCTTGTGGTAGACGTCGCCGGCGAGCATCACCTGATTGGCGTCGATCTGGCCGTGAGCCGTGCGTACGCCCGGCGTAGCGCCGTGAATAATCTCCAGCACTTCGCTGTTTTCAAAGATCAGCGCCCCCAGACTTTCCGCCGCCCGCGCTTCGCCGATGCACAGATTGAGCGGGTGCAGATGCATGTTGCGGGTGTTCTTGATTGCGCCGTGGTAGAGATCGCTTTGCAGCAGATCACGCACCTGACTGCGGTCGAGCAGACTGACCTCATCGCCCAGTCCACGGCGCACTGCTTCTTCGTAATCCTTGCGCAAGTCAGTCATGTGACTGGGCTTGTACGCGGCGTGCAAATGACCGTGTTTGAGGTCGCACTGAATGCCGTATTTCTCGACGCGTTGCTGGATGATTTCGTGCCCGCGCCAGCGCAGGTGCCAGATGAAATCATCGACCTCGTCGCCGAGTTTCGCACGCATCTGTTTGCGCATCGCGCCGTCGCCGGAGAGGCTGCCGGTGACTTGTCCGCCGTTGCGTCCGGTGGCGCCCCAGCCGATCTTGTGGCTTTCGACGATGGCGACTTTCAGGCCTTTTTCGGCGAGTTCGACGGCAGTGGCGACGCCGGTGAAACCGCCGCCGATGATCACCACGTCGACAGTGTGCCGGCCTTGCAGGGTCGGGTAGTCGGTGTCTTGGTTGAGGGTGGCGGTGTAGTAGGAATTGCAGCGTTCGGTCATTTTAGTTTCCACACGAATTCTTCGGTTGTACGCGGTCCCTGTAGGAGTGAGCCTGCTCGCGATAGCGGTGTGTCATTTACCCATGATGTGACTGACATGGCCTCATCGCGAGCAGGCTCACTCCTACAAGGGATAGTGGTGAATCGTCAGGCTTCGGTGAGGTACCAGCGCCAATCCTGCTCACCCACCTCGGCCATGAACTGCCGGTACTCGGCACGTTTCACCGCCAGATACACCCCGAGAAATTCCTGCCCCAAGGCATCCCGCGCCCACACCGAATTCTCCAGCGCCTGCAGCGAGGTCAGCCAATCCGTTGGCAGCAATTCCTTCGCCTGCGCATAGCCATTGCCTTCGACCGGTGCGCCCGGATCAAGGTCTTCACGAATGCCACGATGAATCCCGGCAAGGATCGCCGCTGCGGCCAGATACGGGTTGGCGTCGGCGCCGCAGATGCGGTGTTCGATGTGCCGGGTGTTGGCCGGGCCACCCGGAACGCGCAGGCTGACGGTGCGGTTGTCGACGCCCCAGGTCGGCGCCAGCGGCGCGTAACTGTTGGCCTGAAAGCGCCGGTACGAGTTGGCGTTCGGACAGAACAGCAGCAATGAATCGAGCAAGGACGCGAGCATGCCGCCAATCGCCGTGCGCAGCAGCGGCGTGCCGGCCGGGTCTTCGGAGGCGAACAGATTGTGTCCCGCGCCATCGGCCAGACTCACGTGCATGTGCATGCCGGTGCCCGCCAGATCATCGAACGGCTTGGCCATGAAGGTCGCCTGCATGCCGTGCTTGTGGGCGATGGCTTTGACCAGGCGTTTGTAGCGCACCGCCTGATCCATCGCCTCCAGCGCATCGCCATGTTCGAGGGTGATTTCCACCTGACCCGGCGCGTACTCGGAGATCGCCGTGCGCGCCGGAATACCGTGCAGTTTGCAGGCGCTGTAGAGGTCGGCGAGGAACGGTTCGATCTGTTCCAGCTCACGCAAACCGTAGACCTGGGTGTGTCGCGGTCGACCACCGTCAGCGTCCAGCGCCGGTTGCGGGCGGCCGTTGTGATCGCGTTTGGCATCGAGCAGATAGAACTCCAGCTCGCAGGCCATCACCGGGTGATAACCCTCGGCCTTGAGGCCGTCGATGACCTTGATCAGCAAATGGCGAGGGTCGGCGATGCTGGCGGGCATGCCCTCGGTCGGGTGCATGCTGACCTGCACGGCGGCGGTCGGAATCTGCCGCCACGGCAGGCGTACCAGACTGCCTTCCAGCGGATAGGCACGGCAGTCGATGTCGCCGACATCCCAGACCAGACCGGAGTTTTCGACGTCCTCCCCCTGCACGGTCAGACCGAGAATAGTGCTCGGCAGCGGCCGACCGCTTTGGTACACGGCGAGCAGTTCTTCGCGGTGCAACAGCTTGCCGCGTGGCACGCCGTTGGCGTCGAGAATGAACAGTTCGATCATGTCGATATCGGGGTTCTGGTCAAGGAACAGGCGTGCGTCTTCGATGGCTGCGAATTTCATAATCAATCACTCACGATGGCGCCGCACAGGCGCGCAGATTCGGGCCGGACACGACGCGGCAATAGGCGTGGCGGTCCTGGCAGGGATATCAAGAAGCAGGGGACTGTCGCGGTTCTTTAACGGACGCGATCAGACAGACCGGGCGATATCCGGCGGGCGTGCGGAGTGACGCAGCTTGGAACGGCGCAGGGCCATGGGGAGATTGACGATACGATTCATACGCCGCCCCTGTGAGAGAGGGCGCGCAGGGTAGAGACGTTCAACGATTTTCGTTGTTGTGGTGACGTACTCATAACGCGTGTTTCCGTTGGCGGAAAACGTCGGTGGCGGGCTGACCCGCCGACCGGTGTGCCCGGATAGTAAGGGGGAATTCGCGGGCGTGTAAACGGGAGATTCGCAGGCCAGGGTTCAACGCATCAAGTGAAAGCCCAGCCCGGCGAGGGCGCAAACGATCAACACACTGATCACGCCGCGTTTGAAAACGAACAGCGCTAACCCCGCCGCAACCGCCAGCGTCAGCGAGAACAGATCCAGCGCCCCGGCAAAACCGTTCGGCCAGAACACGTGATAAGCGAAAAAACACGCCAGGTTCAGGATCACCCCGACCACAGCAGCGGTGATCGCCGTCAGCGGTGCGGTGAACTTCAGTTCGTTGTGCGTCGATTCCACCAACGGCCCGCCGGCGAGGATGAACAGAAACGAGGGCAGGAAGGTGAACCAGGTCACCAGCGTTGCCGCGAGCGCCCCGGCGGCAAACGCATGCTCGGGACCGAAGGCCGGTTGCACGTAGGCACCGACAAAACCGACAAACGCCACCACCATGATCAGCGGTCCCGGCGTGGTTTCGCCGAGTGCGAGGCCGTCGATCATCTGCGTCGGCGTCAACCAGCCGTAATGCCCGACGGCGCCCTGATAAACGTAAGGCAGCACCGCGTAGGCGCCGCCAAAGGTGAGCAGGGCGGCTTTGGTGAAGAACCAGGCCATTTGCGTGAACGTGCCGTCCCAGCCGAATAACGCTGTCAATAACGCCATCGGCAAACACCAGAGCACTGCGCCGATCAACCCCAGACGCAGCAGCTTCGGCAGGCTGAAACGGGCATGTTCGGGCGCCGGCGTATCGTCGTCGATCAACGCCGCGCCGAAGGATTTCTCGCTGTTGCGCGCACCCGCGTTGTTGAACCGCTGAGGGGCGAATCGTCCGCCCAGATAGCCGATCAGCGCGGCCCCGAGGACGATCAAGGGGAAGGGCACATTGAAGGCGAAAATCGCCACGAACGATGCCCCGGCAATCGCCCACAGCCAGGCATTTTTCAATGCACGCGAGCCGATGCGATGCGCGGCGTGCAACACAATCGCGGTGATCGCCGGTTTGATCCCGTAAAACACCCCGGCCACCGCTGGCACATCCCCGAAAGCGACGTACAGCCAGGACAAGGCGATCAGAATGAACAATGACGGCAACACAAACAGCACACCGGCGATGACTCCGCCCCAGGTGCGATGCAGCAGCCAGCCGATGTACGTCGCCAATTGCTGAGCCTCGGGGCCGGGCAGCAACATGCAGTAGTTGAGCGCGTGCAGGAAACGCTTTTCGGAAATCCAGCGCCGGCGCTCGACCAGCTCCTGATGCATGATCGCAATCTGCCCGGCCGGCCCGCCGAAACCGATGCAGCCGAGTTTCAGCCAGAAGCGCCAGGCCTGGCGCAGGGTGACGGGATCGGGGCGGGGCAGATTGTTCGGCGCTGTGCTCAAGCGAGACTCCGGAGTTGGGTCCTGGCGGAGCGGCTATCTAATCAGACTTTCAACCCTCACCCCAGCCCTCTCCCGGAGGGAGAGGGGGCCGACCGCGGTGTCTGGCGTCATCCATCGACCTGGAAGATCGAGCCGATTATGGATTTGGATATCAGCCGCAGGGGCTGACGCAGGCGTCTGGCATCGTCCATCGAACTGACAGATCCCATCGATTATGGATTCACCACAATTCCTTCAGGTCGGCGTACTTCTGCAATATCCCCCAATCAGTCCCCTCTCCCTTTGGGAGAGGGCTAGGGTGAGGGGCTTTTGCTTTTCAGGCGTGCGCCAGACTCCAGCGCAACGCCGCATCCCGACCGCTTTTCCGGCCCTCGACCCAGTGAGAACCCTTGGGTGAAGGTGGGGCTCATGCAGAAAAATCCTGGATCGGGCTATAGATTCGCGGGGCGTTAAAAGTGGCTCCAATCGCTTGTTCTGATGTGGTGATTGCTTTGGTCGATCAACCGAGATGTGTTGGCTGTTCAGGCCCCATCGCGAGCAGGCTCACTCCTACATTTGGAATGCGTTCCCCTGCAGGAGTGAGCCTGCTCGCGATGAGGGCCTGATATACGACATCAATTACTCGGCAGAAATCTCAACCCCAAATAACTTCCGCGCCTCGGCAAAACACTTCTCGGCAATCGCCGAACGCGGCTCGGTCTTGCGCATCACCAGGCCCAGCGGCGCCAGCACACTGGCATCCGGCAGTTGCATGAACGACAGGTGTTCGATCGGCTCTTCCAGGCCACTGTCGAGCGGCATGATCGCGCAGCAGAAGCCTTGGTGAATCGCCTGCAACAGCTGATACGTTGAATCGCTTTCCATGATCGGCTGCGGGCTGAGCCCTCGGCTGCGGAAGCTCAAATCGATGGATTTACGATAATGCATGCCGGCGGTGATCATCCCCAGCGGTAATTCGGCGGCGTCTTCCCAGCTCATTTCCGTGCCTTCGAAATGGAAATGCCGGTTGTCGTAAAGCAGGCCGACACGGGTTTCGCCGATCTCGAAGAACTCGAAATAGTTCGGGTTGACGTGGTCCAGGTAGCACACGCCCAGATCGAGTTGATTGTTGCCCAGCCTGGCGATGATCTCGTCGGAACTCAGCGACGACAGGCTGAACTTCAACTCCGGATACGTCCCCGACAAACCCTGAATGTAATTGACCGGGTTGAAGCTACTGAGCGGCACCAGACCCAGACGCAAACTACCGACCAGTTGCCCGCGACACGCCGCCGCTTCGGCGAACAAACCGTCATGCGCTGCAAGCAAGGTGCGCGCCCAGGCCAGCACGCGCTCGCCGGCCTGGGTGAAACCTTCAAAGCGTTGACCACGGTTGACCAGCACCAGGTCCAACTCGTCTTCCAGATTGCGCAGGCGCATCGACAGCGTCGGCTGGGTGATGTGGCAGCGTGCGGCGGCCTGGCCGAAGTGTCGGGTTTCGTCCAGCGCGATCAGGAACTTGAGTTGTTTGATGTCCACGATGGCACCTGCTCGATGGGGATTTTTTGATTGTGTATTGACGCGGATGCGCGAGACGCACGAGAAGCGCAGGGTGGGACGATCTCATTTGAACTGTTGTTCGTCCAATCGGAAGTGTTTAAGGGACTATCGATCAGCTCTATCAGGCCCGGTTTTCCTGGTCATGAATACCGTGAAAGGCACCGATAGAGCCGGTCGATAATGTGGTTGGCCAGAGTGATTAGACAGTCTTCATAAGTGGCACTTAGGCTGCTCGGCAATGTTGATTGACTGCTGCCGGAGAACTGCCATGAGCGCAAAAGCCGATGCCCTGTTTGTCCCCCTGAATATTGCCGTGCTGACGGTCAGCGATACGCGCGACTATGCCAGCGATACGTCCGGCCAATTACTGGTCAGTCGTTTGCTGGAGGCCGGTCATACGCTGAGCGAGCGCAACTTGCTCAAGGACGATCTGTACAAGATCCGCGCACAGGTGGCGAACTGGATTGCCGACGACACCGTTCAAGTGGTGCTGATCACTGGCGGCACGGGTTTCACCGGTCGCGACAGCACGCCGGAAGCAGTGGCCTGTTTGTTTGATAAGCAGATCGATGGCTTCGGCGAACTGTTCCGGGCGATTTCCATTCTGGACATCGGTACGTCCACCGTGCAAAGCCGCGCGCTGGCCGGGCTGTCGAACGGCACGCTGGTGTGCTGCCTGCCGGGCTCGACCGGCGCTTGCCGCACGGCGTGGGAAGGCATTCTTGCCGAACAATTGGATAACCGTCATCGCCCGTGCAACTTCGTCCCGCACCTGAAAGCCGTGCAAGCCTGTGGGCCACGCGGATGAGCGAGACACCGCTGATGCCGGTCGAGGAAGCCCTCGACCAGTTGCTCGGCATGGCCAATGAGCAACGTCTGGCCGACAGCGAACTGCTGGCGCTCGACGATGCGCGTGGGCGGGTGCTGGCCAGTGATCTGCTGGCGACACTCGACCTACCGCCGTGGCCGAACAGTGCCATGGACGGTTACGCGCTCAATCTCGCCGATCTGCACCGACAGCCGCTGAAGGTCTCGCAAAAG
Organism: Pseudomonas sp. AIG; assembly: GCF_977020205.1. Taxonomy (NCBI): domain Bacteria; kingdom Pseudomonadati; phylum Pseudomonadota; class Gammaproteobacteria; order Pseudomonadales; family Pseudomonadaceae; genus Pseudomonas; species Pseudomonas sp. AIG. Next base: position 135,527 of record NZ_CDROCK010000009.1, read on the forward strand.
GTTTACGCGGGGCTGGCGCCGGACACGTTGCTGCCCGGCACCTGCGCACGGATTTTTACCGGCGCACCACTGCCGCCCGGCGCCACCTGTGTCGAGATGCAGGAGAACGTCGACGTGCTGGAGGACGGCCGCGTACGCTTCTTGCAACCGCTGAAGGCGGGGCAGAACATCCGCGCGCAAGGTCAGGAAAATCGCGTCGGCGACATCCTGCTGCGGGCCGGCAAACGCCTTGGGCCGTTCGAATTGGCGGTCGCCGCCGGGCAAGGGCTGGCGCAACTGCACGTGGTGCGTCGCCCGCGTGTGGCGCTGCTGTCGACCGGTGATGAACTGGTCGAGCCGGGTCAGCCGCTGCGCCCCGGCAGCATCTACAACAGCAACCGCGTGTTGCTCGGCCACTGGTTGCGTGAGCTGGGCTGCGAGGTGATCGACGCTGGGATCCTCCCGGATCGCCCGGCGCAGACGCGGCTCAAACTTGAGCAATTGCAAGTGGCGACCGACCTGATTTTGACCACGGGCGGCGTGTCTGCCGGTGATGCCGATTGCCTCGGGCAAGTGCTGCGCGACAGCGGCAAACCGCTGTTGTGGAAACTCGCGATCAAGCCTGGCAAACCGCTGACCGTGGGCCATTTCGGCACGGTGCCGGTGATTGGCTTGCCGGGCAATCCGACATCGGCGTTAGTGACATTCGGGTTGTTGGCGCGGCCGTATCTGTTGCGCATTCAAGGTGTGGATGACGTCATGCCGCTGAGTTTTACAGTCAATGCAGGTTTCGACTGGCACAAGCCTGGCGGCCGCCGCGAATACCTGCGGGTGAGGCTGGAGGCCGGGCGTGCGGTGCTCTATCCGAATCAAAGCTCCGGCGTCTTGCTCGGCGCGACCTGGGCCGACGGCCTGGTGGAAATCCCCGAGCACAGCACGCACAACCTCGGCGATCCGCTGCGCTTTATTCCCTTCAGCGAACTCTTCTGAACCGACAACACAAATCAAACCTGTGGGAGCGAGCCTGCTCGCGAAAGCGGAGTGTCAGTCAACATCGATGTTAGCTGACAGGACCTCTTCGCGAGCAAGCTCGCTCCCACAATGGCTTTATGGCGCTCATCAATATCCGGGTGTGAATGCAAAACCTGTAGGAGTGAGCCTGCTCGCGATGACGGAGGGTCAGTCGACGAAGATGTTGACTGGGCCAGCGCCATCGCGAGCAGGCTCACTCCTACAGTGGTTTTGTGGTGCTCAACAATATCCGCGGTGTACGCAAAACCTGTGGGAGCGAGCTTGCTCGCGAAAGCGGAGTGTCAGTCAACATTGATGTTGGCTGATACGGCCTCTTCGCGAGCAAGCTCGCTCCCACAGGGTTTTTAGGTGTCTGGGGAGATAAGGATTAGCTCAGCACATAGTCCACCGGCTTCAGCGCCGGCGGTACTTCTGCGCCAAGTTCGGCGAGGATGTCGCGTTCGATGGTGCGTACCAGTGCATCGGTCGGCAGGTCGTTTTCGTCGCGACCGAACGGGTCTTCCAGCTCATCGGCAATCGCATCCAGGCCAAAGAACGTGTAGCTGACAATCGCCGTGAACAGCGGTGTCAGCCAGCCCAGCGGTTCGGCCATGGCGAACGGCAACAGGATGCAAAACAGATAAATCGTCCGGTGCAACAACAGCGTGTAAGGAAACGGCAGTGGCGTGGTTTTGATCCGATCGCACACGGCTTGCGCCTGGGTCAGGCTGGTCAGGTGATTGGCCAGCAACATGTAGCGCCACTCAGTCAGCTCACCGTTCTGGTGCAGATCGGAACACTGCTGGCCAACCGTCTGCAAAATGCGCCCACTGTAGTCCGGTGTCTGCGGATCGGGTTTCGGCATGATCCATTGGCTACTGGCGTCCGCTTCGCTTTCTTTACGCAACCGCGCGTTCAACGCATGAGCAAAACCACAAAGATTGAGCAGCAACGGTTTACGCTCAGCCGATTCACGGATCACATGGGTTTCGCGGATCACCGAGCGAATGTGCACGATCACTTCACCCCAGGCTTTACGCGCTTCATACCAGCGGTCATAGCAAGCGTTGTTGCGAAAACTCATGAAGATCGACAGTGACAATCCGAGCAAGGTAAACGGCGTGGCGTTGACCTTGGTGAAGTTGCTTGGATGAAGGATTTCCACCAGCACGATGGCCGAGGCGAGGAGGGTGACCATCAACGTGCGCATGGCGATGCGCTTGGCAATCGAACCCTTGAGGGTGAAGAGGATGGCGAACTGGCTGACCTTGGGTCTGATGATCATGCTGTGCGGTTCCGATAACCGATGAAACGGGCGGGATCAGCCGCCGGTCATGTTCATGAAGCGCACGACCTGAACATCATCGTTCACTTCGAAATTATGTCGATACGGTTTGAGTTTCATCGCCTCGATAATGGCCTTCTCCAGCCGTTGCGGTTGCCCCGGATGCGCGCGCAGCACCGCTTTCAGATCCACCGAATGTTCGTTACCCAGACACAGTAGCAGGCGGCCTTCAACGGTGAGCCGCACGCGGTTGCAGGTGCCGCAGAAGTTGTGGCTGTGCGGCGAGATAAATCCCAGGCGAATCTCCGGCGCCTCGGCCAGCCGCCAATAGCGCGACGGGCCTTGCGTCGACTCGGCCGAGTCGATCAGGGTATAGCGTTCGGCAATCTTTTCCCGCACCTGGGCGCTGGAGAAAAACGACTCGGCGCGACTGTGTTCACTGATGATCCCCAGCGGCATTTCCTCGATGAAAGAGACGTCGAGCTGGCGGTCAATGGCGAAACTGATCAGATCGTTGATCTCCTCATCGTTACGGCCCTGCATCACCACGACATTGAGTTTAGTGCGGGTAAAACCGGCCTTGCGCGCGGCATCGATGCCGTTGATCACCTGCGCCAGATCGCCCGTGCGGGTCATCTGTTTAAAGCGCTGCGGATCGAGGCTGTCGAGGCTGATGTTCAGGCGCTTGACCCCGGCGTCGAACAGCGGCGCGGCGAGTTTGCCAAGCTGTGAACCGTTGGTGGTCATGCACAACTCGCGCAGGCCGGGCAGGGCGGCGATCTGCTCGCACAGCTTGACCACGCCCGGACGGATCAGCGGCTCGCCACCGGTAAGGCGAATCTTGCGCGTCCCCAGCGCCACAAAGTTCTGCGCCAGTTGATAGATCTCTTCCAGCGTCAGCACTTGCTGGCGTGGCAGAAACTGCATGTCTTCGGCCATGCAATAGACGCAGCGGAAGTCGCAGCGGTCGGTCACCGACATGCGCAGATAGTCGACGCGGCGGTTGTAACCATCGATCAAGACGCGCTCTGACAAGGAAGCCTCGCAGGAATGAAAACCGCTGTGGAAAGAGTTGGGGCAACGCAGGTTATGGGCAACGTTCCATGGCGTCCAATCACTGTGAGTGACTGATCGATTGACGCCATCAATGACCCGGTTTTTGAGTATCACAGATCATCGATACACCGCTTGGCACTGAGGGAGCTGTGTTGGCCAAGAATGACGGGGATTGCACCGATCACTATGGGAGCGAGCCTGCTCGCGAAGGCGTCAGGTCAGACAACGTTGATGTTGAATGTACTGGCCTCTTCGCGAGCAAGCTCGCTCCCACAGGGGAGGGTGGTGAACTTGAGAGCGGGTTACTGCGCGCCGAACATGGCGGTCCAGTAAATGCCTGCACTGCTTTTCGGGTCGGTCGCGTAGGCGGCGCCGAGTTCCTGGTATTGCGGGTTCATCAGGTTGGCGCAGTGGCCGGGGCTGGCGAGCCAGCCTTCGACGACCTTGTGCACAGTGTCTTGGCCGGCGGCGATGTTTTCGCCGACCTGCTGGCCGCTATACCCGGCGAGTTCAGCGCGATCGCCCGGGGTGCGGCCGTCGCGGTCCTTGTGGTCGAAATAATTGTTGTTGGCCATGTCGCGGCTGTGATCCTGGGCGATCGTGCCCAGTGTCGCGTTCCAGGCCAGCGGTGCGGCAGCGGCAAACGCCTGGCCGCCACACTGACGCGACTGGCTGCGGGCGACGTTGAGTTCACTGAGCAATTTCTGCCCTTCACTTTGCGCATCGCTCAACTTGGCCGATAGAAGAGGGCGCGCCAACACAATGCGCCAGTCACGGTCATCGCGGCTGACACCGACGTCGACAAACTGCGGATCGAGCACCACCTGACAGAAGCTCTCCTGAATCGCCTGCATCGCCGACGCCGCATCGCGCGGGCCGTTAAGGGTGATCGCCTGCACATTGACCATCGGATAACTGGCGCTGGCCATGGCTTGCTGCAGATCGACCGCACCGGTGGCGCGTAATCTCAGCCGTGGATCCGCCGACAGCGGTGGCAGTTCATTCGATGCCTGCGAACCGCAACGCTGCGGCTGGCTGCGGTAGCTGTTGATCGACTCGATCAATTGCGACTCATCGCCGGCCAGCGCCGGGATGGCAAACACAACGCCCACGGACAACGCGGCAAGACGCAAAACGGATGGCATGAAGCGCATGGAAATCTCCCTTGAGCTGAATGCGCCCATGATGCGCGAAAGGCCCCCGGTGAGTGCAATGTCTTTTTTCTTCATCCAGCGGTTTTTCTGCGCAACTTTGCCTCTGGATTTGCCGTCTACACTCACCGAAGGCCCCGGAAACCGGGTGTCTCCCCGACGTAACACCTTGCCCGACTCGGGCGCTGCCGGAAGAACAGACATGGGATTGAAAGGCTGGGCGGGTTGTCTCGTATTCACCCTGTTGGCAGGCTCTGCATGGGCCACCGATCAGGCCCCGATCAAAGCGAAGGCGGAAGAAAAAGCCCAAGTGCTGGAAGAGAAAGCGGCGGACAAGGTCAGCGCCGCACCGGCACCGAAAGCTGAAGCCATCACCCCTACCGAAGTGCAAGCGGTCGACCCGGCCGGCGCTGCACCACTGGATGATCCGATTACCTGTCTGGCGCGCAGTATCTATTGGGAAGCCAAAGGCCGGGACACCCCGGAAATGGAAGCCGTGGCCAGCGTGGTGATGAATCGCCTGGGCCACGAGGGCTTTCCCGACAACATTTGCGCCGTCGTCAAACAAGGTTCGGAAACCAAGAGCTGCCAGTTTTCCTGGTGGTGCGATGGCAAGCCGGATCAGGTCAAGGAAGATGCCGAATACACGCTGGCCAAGGATATCGCCCGCAAAGCGCTGAACCGGCAACTCAAGGATCGCACCAACGGCGCGCTGTATTTCCATGACCGCAATGTTCATCCGAGCTGGGCCAAGGAATACCGCAAGACCGCCGAGACCGGCAAATTCCTCTTCTACAAACCTGCCGGTGGCGACGCGCGTTAAGCGCAGACCTGCCGCACACACTCGCGCAACCAGCGATGCGCCGGGTCGGCGTCCATGCGCGGGTGCCAGAGCATCGACACGCTGATGTCCGGCATCGCGAAGGGCAGGGCGAAACTGTGCAGGCCCGTGCGCAGTTTGCTGGTATGACGCTGCGGGACAGTGGCGATCAGCTCTGATTCACGTACCAGCGTCAGGGCTGCCGAGAATCCACCGAATGAGGTGACAATGTCTCGTGTCAGCCCTAGCGCGAGTAACGCTTCGTCGACTGGGCCACTGCTGCGCCCGCGTCGTGAAATGAGAATGTGCTCGCCGCCGGCAAAGCGCCTGCTGGTGATTTTTCCCGCGCTCAAGGCATGCCCCTCACGCACCACACCGATCCATTGATCCTGAAACAGGATGCGGCTGTGCAGCGTCGGGTCGGTGCTGTCATCGACCACGCCGGTTTCCAGATCGACGCGGCCTTCACGCAGCGGCGTGCTGTCCTTGTCGGCTTTCTGCACAAAACGCAGGCGCACATCCGGCGCCTCTTCAGCGATGCGCGCGAGCAGGGCGGCGGCGAAGGTTTCGACAAAGCCGTCGGTGTTGCGCAGGGTGAAAGTGCGTTGCAAGCGACGCGGGTCGAGCACTTCGGTGGGACGTAACACGGCCTCGGCTTCCTGCACCAGATGACTGACCCGTTCGCGTAATTCCAGTGCGCGCGGCGTCGGCACCAGGCCTCGACCCGCGCGCACCAGCAGCGGATCCCCGGTGGTTTCGCGCAGACGGGCGAGGGCGCGGCTCATGGCCGACGGGCTCAACCGCAGGCACTTGGCGGCGCGGGCGACGCTGCCTTCGCGCAGCAAGACGTCGAGGGTGATCAGCAGGTTCAGGTCCGGCGCAGTCATTACATGGCGTCCCGTGCAGGTATTGAGTGCAAAGCATGCGTCTTGCGCCGTGTGTTGTCGAGGCTCAGGCTATGCCCGATCACCTTTGCACTGCGAGCCTGCCATGCCCCGAGAACCCCTGAGCACTCCCGCCCGCTGGGCGCTGACCAGTCTGGCCTTGTCGATGTTGATGCCGTCACTGGACACCAGCATTGCCAATGCCGGGTTGCCGATTCTGGCGACGGCGTTCGAGGCGACGTTTCAACAGGTGCAATGGATCGTGCTTGCCTACCTGCTGGCGATCACTACGTTGATTGTCAGTGTCGGGCGTCTTGGCGATGGTTTTGGACGGCGGCGATTGCTGTTGATCGGGATCGGCATTTTCACCTGCGCTTCATTGGCCTGCGCCTTGGCACCGGGGCTGGGCTGGCTGATCGGCGCACGGGCGGTGCAAGGCGTCGGCGCGGCGATCATGTTTGCCTTGACGGTGGCGTTGGTGTCAGAAGCCGTGCCCAAATCGCGGGCGGGCAGCGCGATGGGGTTGCTGGCAACAATGTCGGCGACCGGCACCACCCTCGGACCGTCGTTGGGTGGGCTGTTGATGGCGCATGTCGGCTGGCAGGCGATTTTTCTGCTGAACGTGCCGCTGGGCTTGCTCAATGCGTGGCTGGTGTACCGCTATCTGCCGGCGGATCGTGCAGCAGGTCCGCGCAGGGCGTTCGATTATGTTGGCAGCGCAGTGCTGGTGTTGACCCTGGCGGCCTATGCGCTGGCGATGACGCTTGAAGGTTTCACCGTGCCGTTGCTGTTGGCCAGCCTGTGTGGCGCAGGATTGTTCATCGTGGTCGAGATGAAGGCCAAGTCGCCGCTGATTCGTTTGTCGCTGTTCAGCGACCGGCGACTGAGCAGCAGTCTGGCGCTGACCTTGCTGGTGACGACGGTGATGATGACCACGCTGGTGGTCGGTCCATTTTACCTGCACCGGGGTTTGGGCCTCAGCAGCACAATGGTCGGCGTGGCGTTATCGGTCGGACCATTGTTGTCGGCGCTGAGTGGGGTACCGGCGGGACGTTTGGTGGATCGCTTCGGCGCGCGACGGATCGTGCCGGGCGCGTTGCTCGGGATGGCCGGCGGTTGCAGCTTGCTGGCACTCCTGCCCATGAGTATGGGACTGCCCGCGTACGTACTGCCGATCATGGTAATAGCTGTCGGTTACGCGTTGTTCCAGGCGGCCAACAACACCGGATTGATGGCCGGGGTCAGTCAGGATCAGCGTGGCGTGGTTTCGGCGATGCTCGGGCTGGCGCGCAACCTCGGCTTGATCACTGGCGCGGCGGTGATGGGCGCGGTGTTTGCGCTGGCAGCGGGCGATCCGACACAGGCGCCTGCAACGGCGATTGCCAGCGGATTGCACATCACTTTTGGCGTCGCGGTGGCGTTGATGCTCATGGCTTTGATCATCAGCCGAGCGCAGTTCAACTGTAGGAGTGAGCCTGCTCGCGAAGAGGCCGGCACAGGTAACATCTCCTGTGACTGATACACCGCTTTCGCGAGCAGGCTCGCTCCCACAGGGGATCGAGTTGATCAGTGGATCTT